>NZ_JACJEY010000011.1:0-125929 GCF_014164295.1 Pseudoalteromonas sp. SG43-7 | reverse complement strand
CTCGCATTAGGCTCTTTACGTGATAAAGCTAAAAGTTGCTTGGATTTTTCTAAGTTCAATTTAGTAAAAGTAGATAAGTATCAGTGTGCTAATTAGATCACATAATTTGGCAGATTGGTATTAATCATGGTGATATAAATAGAGCAACAAAAATCCCCACAAGCGTCATAGCTTGTGGGGAGATAATAAACACAGAGTTACGGTTTTTCAGCAACTACTTCAAGCTCTTCAGCTAAAATGTGTTCTTGTGTTTGTGGCTCGTGTTGACCTTCAGCACCGTGCATCCACTTAACAAGCTTATCGCTTAGTAAGTACATGATCACAGCAGAGAGAACAGCAGTGGCACCTAAACCAATAAAAATGCCTAATGCGTTATCAAGCGCTTCTTCGCCTTCACCTAAGAATGAACCAACGAAACCTGCAATCTTATTTGCAACCGCAGTACATAGGAACCAAATACCCATTAGCATTGATGCTAAACGCAGTGGTGCTAGTTTACTCACCATTGATAAGCCGATAGGTGATAAACATAATTCACCCAGAGTATGGAATAAGTAAAATAACACTAACCACATCATGCTGATCTGTAATGGCTCACCGTGACCTTGAGTCATAAGTGCTAAAATCATAGTGATGAAACCAAGCGCTAAAAATATCAACGCAATGGCAAACTTAACGGGTGAATTAGGTTCACGTTTATCAAGTTTTAGCCAAACGATGGCAACGATAGGAGCACAAATGATAATGAAAATAGAGTTTAATGATTGAAACCAAGAGGCTGGAATTTCAAAGTTGAACAACATACGGTCTGTGTAATCATTTGCGAATAAATTCATCAAGCCACCGGCTTGCTCAAAACCCATCCAAAATATGATACTAAATACACTCATAGTGAAAATAACTTTGATACGGTCAGTTTCTACTTTAGTTAGCGGCTCTTTGGTATCTGAAGTTGATTGTGATTGCGCTAATTTAGCTGCAGGAACAACACCAATATCACCTAAGTATTTATTACTTAAAACCACTTGCATCGCCACAGATACAAGCATACCAACACCTGCTACAATGAAGCCATATTGCCAACCCATAGATGCAGCTGCGAAACCCGCAACAAGTGGACCAAGCGCACCACCTAAGTTGATACCCATATAGAAGATTGTGAAGGCGCCATCACGACGTTGATCACCCTCTTTATACAAGTCGCCAACCATAGTTGAGATGTTAGGTTTAAATAAACCGTTACCCATACATAATAAAGCAAGACCGATATAAAATACGTTTTCTTGTTGGCCGGCTAACATATCGTGGGGGATACCCATAGTAAAATGGCCAGCAGCCATTAGTAGACCGCCTATGATAATAGCTTTTCGTTGACCAAGTACGTTATCAGCTAACCAACCACCAAATAATGGAGTGATATAAACCGCCATTGTGAACGTACCATAAAGGCTTAGTGCGTCTGCATTACTCCAACCAAAACCACCGTCTTGGACAATAGCAACAAGATAAAGTACTAAAATGGCACGCATGCCGTAATAACCAAATCGCTCCCACATTTCTGTGCCGAACAACAGAAATAATCCTTTAGGATGCCCTAAAAAATCACCTGCTTTAGGTAATGAACTCATATTTACTTCCTAACTCAACGTTAATTATTGCGGCCTTATATTTTTTGCTTTGGTCGTTCATGTGCTTTCAACACAAATAGAACGGGTGGCCATGAATATTATTTTTAATGCAGCTAAGGTAATGGTTTGCTCACTAAGATTGCTTAGTGGGTAAGAGTCACACCCTTATCCTAGCTACAATTGCGCCTAAGTATACATACACGGGCAGTGCAGGGGAAGTGCTTGCGATAGTTAGATTACTGATGGCTTTAAAGCGTCAGCGTAAGGCACTAAGGGGCTTTGCGGTAATAAGCGTAATGAAATGACACTTGCTCATTTTTTGTATAGCGGGTAAATAAGGTAGCATTGTGTAACAAATACTAAAAGCCGAGTAATAAATTACTCGGCCTTTAAATAAAGACTTATTAACAGTGTAAATTAGTTACAGTAGTTACTATCAACAAACGTTAAATCATTAACATGTGAAGGGCCATCCATAATGAATGTTGCCGCCGCAGTATTTTGATCTAATCGGTAAATTTTAGCGTTCTCGCCTTTTACACGTCCTGAAACATAAATTGTGCCATCTGCAGCAATTGCGATACCAGATGCTTGATCAACACCATGCTCACCAATTAAAGACAACTCCATTGAACCTTGGTCAATAGTATAAAGTGCTTTACCGGTAAGAACGTAAAGAACATTATTATCAGCTGAATAAGCAATATCACCATCAGCGAACGAATCACCAGGGAAAGTTAATTTACCAAGTACTGTTTTATCACCTGTAGCTAGGTCAAAATCGTACATGTATGTTTTGCTTGTGGTACGTAATGTTGTGCCATCAGCGTTCATTGCAGAGCGGTAAATCGGGTACGAAGTTGCAGATGTAACCAATGCCTGCTCATTCGTAGCAAGGTCAAGTGATAAAATTTGCGAGATTTTAGTCGAGCTATCTAATTGCTCCATGAAATATAAAACACCATTATGTGATGCAATATTTGATGCCGTGTTACTTAAACCCGTTACTTTAGAGTATGTGTTTGTGTCAGTATTGAAAAAGTAAACAAATCCTTCTTCATTCGTACCGAAGTTATTAATACCGTATAAGCCAGATGCACATTGGCTAGTTACTTTAACATCATCAATAAACGCACCTAATGAATCAGATTTACCTGCGCCGATAAATTTAAGTTCGGTTGCTGCTGAACTTGCTTTTACAGTGTACGTAAACTTTTGCCAGTCTTTGGTGGTTGAATTTAACGTATCGAGTAACTCACCATCCCAATATACTTCTGCTTTATTAGTATTTGCATCACCACTTACACGTGCTGAATAATAAAAGCTTACTTCATAGTTATGATCAACATCAGTATTCAATGTTTGCGAAACGCTATAATTAGCTGTCGAATCTAACTCTAAATACTGGCTGCCATCTTGAGGTTTGATAAGGCCAAGCTTATTGGTTTGGATTTCAAACTTAGCATTGTTTGAACGTTGCCAACCTGAGACTTGATTTAATAATCCCCATGTTCCAGAAATTGTTGCAGTGTTTTCAAAAGAACCATTTGCTACTAGGTTCGTTGATGCTGCTGCAAAGCCTGAAGCGATCAATAAAGGTAATGTTGCAAGCTTAAACAATGAGTTTTTCATAGTACTTTTCCTACCAAGTAATTCATTTTGTTTTTGTTAACATTTTAATTAACAATTCATGGTACTATTTTGCTATAAATATTGGGTTCGGTCAAATGTTGAACATGAGCGTTTTCGCAATAATTCACTACTTTATTTGTCTTTTTTAAATAATTCATTTGCAAACAGTGACTTGCTGAATGTAATTACTTTGAAAATATTTTACTTATTTTATAACTAAAATTTTAGCTGAAAATTAAGTTAATACATTTGTTTAGGTCGGTATGCCTTAATTAGTAATTAAGGCTTTGTAGGTTTTTACGGTATGATTAACTTAGCTATTATCTTTATTTGAAAATGTTAACCAGCCGGGCTTTTGATTGCGATTTAGCTTTCCTAAGACCGTAATAGCTTTTTCAAGAGTAATACGCTGGGTTGCGATATCTTTATAAACTTGGTTGGCAATTTTTTTGCGTTTAACAGCAGCCCCAGCATCTAAAAATGATTCAGCCACTTGTCTGGCAAATCTTTTTAATGGGCCTTGTTGCTGGCTGTCGGTTTTATTGTCTAGCTGTTGCTGATGTTTATTCAAACGTTCATTAATATGCACAAGCTCTGCTTGGCTGTATTCATTTTGCGCATGATGCATTTTTTTTATCTCTAATAACGCACTGCTTAAATAAGCATGCTCAAGCTGACTAAATGTACTGATCAGTGATAAGCGCGTTAAGGTTTTTTTAAACTGTTCAGCTGAGCAATTGTTATCTAAAAGCATACTTATGCTATCGTAAATCTTTTGCCATTGTTGCCAGCCATAAACATAGCCTAAGCCAGCTCCTTTAATGTTTTGCATACCAATGATGACTTGGTGACAGTGAGGCCTCGCAAGTGCCGTTAGCATGATCGTTAATTGATCGGGGGTGACCTTGGAGTTAGTAATTAATATGCATTTACTTTTGACTAATTCCAATAATATTGTTTGTAAATTATGTTGATTCTTTTTTAAATCACTCAACAAAGGCCGCATCTGTTGATAGCTTAAATAGTGATTAAAAACATCTTGCAAACTTATCCGCTGCTGTTCACTTAATGTTTGTGCCTGTCCATTGAGCCAATCAGTAAATTGCTCTGCATTATTCAAGGCGGTAAATTCTTTTGCCTGGTAGCTACCTTCAAGTGCTTTATTCATTATTTCGGCAACTGTATCTGCTTCTTTAATGCAGTGTAGCTGAGAGCACAACAATTCTAATTCCTGTAAATCATTATTACTAATTATTCGTTCAAAGCGCTCAGCAAAAGCGTGCAAGTAATAGCTATAAAAGCCATCAACATTGGTACCAATGACAACCATTTTATCAAACGGTAAATCTTCGACGAGCATCTGGGCAAACACTTTTGAACGTGCTACACGGTCATTTCGGTTGTTAATCAAGGCGATGGTTTGTTTACTTGGATCCTTGCTTAGGCCAAATAAATCTAAGCGTCGCCAGTTCTCTATGGTCGCTAAGCGTTCATTGGCTGACATACTATTAACGAATGACATGCTAAAATGTGTAAAAGGTACAGGGCTAAAGTGTTGTAAAACACCAATGTCAGGTACTATACGCTGTGCTGTTTCTTTAAATACAAAGTCTTTTTCCAGGCCAATGTAGGCTGCCATCTTACATACTAAAGCAATATTATCCGGGTGCTCTTCATATGGGTAAAGTGCTCTAATGTCGGGTGTGATTTGATAACCATCGCCCCAATGTGCCTGAATTAAGGTACTGCTTTTTTGTGTAGCGTCTTTATCTAAAATAGGGAACATGGTTTGTTCGCTAGTAAAAACCTGACTTTTGGGGGCGATAAAGTTTGCCATTTCTTTAGCCACATCAATACCTGTTGGTCCTAATATATCTTCATGATCAGGATAGGCATTGGTAATAGTTGAAAAGTTATCTTGCATCCACTGCCTGAGTATTTTGACGTAGCGAGGTGTTAAGCCCATGCACTCCCATAAAAAGACATCTGCTTTGACATTTTTAGCAAAATGTAAAACATCACTTTGTTCCCAAATACTGGCTTTATCAAATGGGCGGAATAAAGGCACTTCAAATTGTTCACCATTGGAGCGAGCATAAATAAGGGTTGCTTCGCAGCCCGTTGTTTTCGTTATTACTTTTAACGCAAGACTGCTGAACAGCGCGGCTTTTAAGCGTTCAGTGCCAGATTTACCTCGGGTGCCCCAACCACCAATACAGACTGGAATTGCTTGACGGTCGGTTTTTATACGTCGGCTTATGCGAATATGACGTCCCCAAAAATAAACCATAAAACCAACTACAAAAAAGATAAGCTGACCAATACTGTTTTGATAGATTGAGTAAAGATACTCTTTAAAATTCAGCCAAATATTTACCAGTAGTGGAGAAAAACTTAGCTTATTATAAAGCTTACTAATATTTGGCTCTACATCAAACGTACAACCGAGTTGTTCACCATAGGCTTTAAATTCAAAACTAAAACCATGCTTATTGAGTGCTGTCAGGTAATTGTTTTGCTCTATTTCGTTACCTTTACGTTGCGTATCTAAACTATCAATATTAATACTTAGCCAAATATAACTGCTAATTCGCTGAAATAATGACTTTGGCGGGGTAATTAATAAAATACCATCTGGCGTATAGGTCTTTGCTGGCTGTTTTAAATTGTCTTGGCTCAGTACCGAGAGTAAGAAATCAGGTAACGGTAAATGTGGCCGCGCTGAGTATTCATCAGTATCAAATAACGGTTCGCCAGGAACATTGGTAGTGCTTATCTCCGCTACAGAGCAACTAGGCACATGCATAAAGGCAGATGGTTTTCGGGCTTTGCTATGATTAAAGCTTTGGCGTTTGTCTGTGCTTGGGTTGCGCCATTCATGTATAAAACGCCACAACCTAAACGCATAACGATAACCACTGCGGATCTGCCATGTTAATTTATTTTTACTAACATTGTAGCCTTCGCTTTGCTGAGCTTTACGACTGAGTAAGCGACCAAGTAACTCTTCATCTAATTCTTTATCGAGCTGAGATAGGGTTGCAGAGTTTGGTAATACTTGCTCTAACTCAGCCATTAAATTTTGATGCTCAAATGCAACTAATTGCTCTCTGGTACGGCTGATAAAACGGCGAATAGCCAGCACCGGCTCGCTCTGCAATCGTTCATTTAAACAATTGATATAAGTTGTGAAAACGCTATTTGGTTGGTTTGTCTCTAATTGTTGATTGAGCATCATACGAGCAGTGAGCTCTAACGTTAAACGTTTAATGGCAAAGCTTTCATTACCACTTAATAGTTGCCACCAGAGTTTGAATGCAAAGTTGTCGGTATCTATACGAGGGCTACTTAGTTGTTTAACTAACGTAAAGCGCACGGCATCAACGGTTTCTATTTTTAATCGTTCGGTTAATAAATTTTGTAAAAAACTGACAGAAAAATTACCAGCTTGCTCTATAACACTTTGCCTTACTCGTGGATAACTGTGTTCGGCTAACTGCATTAACAGGTTTTCACATAAGTGGCTCAATGTGTTCTGGCTGGTTAAAATTTTTGGTAACGCAGCTAAAATAAATAACCGTTCTTCAGCATTAAGTTGGCACTGATCAGTTTGTTGGATCAGCTGCTGCATAAATGCACGAATGTAGGTTGGCCGTTGATGGATCAAAATTTCTAATATATCCAAACGGGCTAAATGCGGTGTATTCACCTCTTCTAATGCTAATACTAAGGTTTCAATTAAATTTGCACTTAGCTCTGGATCGCCATCATAGTTATGCATCAGTTGTACTTGATTCGCTAAGGCACGGTATAGCGCATTTCTTACATGTTCATTATCGGTCTTGGTTAATAATTGTAAAAAGAAGCTCTCTAAGTCCAGAGTTTGCCACGCTTTTGCTATATCGTTTGAAGATTTTTTTAAATAGCGATTACTTAAGTCGCCAAGCTTTCCAATTAAAAATTTAAGAGTTTGTTCAATATCAGCGACTATATCTTGGTAACGGTTGATCACAGCACCTTCGTCAAACCAACGATTAAAGGCAAGTTTATCTTGGCGTAATTGTTCAGACGTGGCGCCTAGTTGCTGAGCGTAATCTAAAATATGGAATTCACGTTCGGCGCTGATTTCTGCATGACTGAGTCTTTCAATAAAAAGCAGATAACCGGCATCCAACTTTTGTAAACTTTGCTGTTTATGTTCTACGCGATGACGTAGAAAAGCAATTGCTTGGCGCAATAGCCAAATATCCTGATCTTCGCCATCGGGCATATTTTGCAGCAATTCCCACTGCGCTAGTTCATCAACAAGTTGACGGTATTTTTGGCGATAAAGGTCCAGCCAAAAATTAGCAATATCAGCAAACAATAGATGTTCTAAGCGATCTTTTAATTCGCTAGAGGGAGTAACTTTCTTGGTGTTTGCCATATTAATTCTGCTCTAAAAAGTGATTGAGTTGCAGTGACTCAAAAATAATTTCGTCGTGAGAGAAAACACCAAAACCGGTGTCAGCTATATTGCCAGTCGAAAACTCGAGACTGATGTTATGGTCATTTCTAAACCAATTTTGGTCCCAACGTACTTTGATCCACCCTTGTGAAAAGTTACCTAATGGCAGCTGTTTTCGCCAACCTACACTGGTGATGTATTGCCATGTGCTATTAGGGCGATGTTTATCAGCAAACTTATAGTAACTGGTTAATCCGGCTTGGAAGATTTGCCCTTGATAATATTGATGCCAAGATGCGCCAAAACGCAAAATATCTAGGCTTGTCCAATCGGCATTGGACGTGCTGCCGGCGAGAAAATTAAAGTAACTATCAACCCACGGTTGATAGCGATATTGATATTCGCCTCGCCAACCATGCGGGTGATCTTCGCGATAAAAATTATAAATGTCTGAATTGAGTTTAGGATCAAATAAAAAGTCTTCAATATTAGCACTGCTGTAGCTGTAGAATGGACTTATTTGCCATTGATGACGATGACTTTCATCAATGCGCCAGATCTGACCAATCTGCACATAGGTATTAAATGCATATTGGCTGTCAGTGTCTGCTTGACTTGGTTGCCATGTGGTTTGCAAGGCGCTGTCGACGTACCAAGGACTGTCATGATCTTGCCAAGAATGATAGCCATCAATCGAAAATAGTTCGCTATCTTGTTCGCTCAAAGAGTAAGTAAGATCAAGACGATACCAATTCTCATCGTCACTTAATCGAAACCTAGCGCCAACATCCATACTATGACGAATAGGGACGTTTTCGCTAGATTCAAAAATACCTCGGCGGTCATAATTAATAAATGCTTGCCAGCTTAAGTCGTCTGGATGAAACTGTGCGACCTCAGTTTGCAGGGCACGCTGAGCAACGGGCAGTTGGTAAATTACGGTGTTTGCGAAGCTGTTTTGCTCGGCTTCAAAATTAGATATTTTATGATTGCTTTCACTCAATTGCCAAGTATATAAGCGAACGTGCTTGATGCTGTCGGTGCTGACTTCTATTTTACCTGCTGGGTGGAAAAAGCTGCGTTCAAGGCGTTGTTCAAATTCACCAACAATACTGCTTGGGAGCATTTGCTCGAGCTTAACTAAGCGATCGGCTGGTAATTGTGCGATTAAATGCCGCTCTGGCAGAACAGTGTAAAATAACAAGTTATTGCTAAGCGGTAAGTCATACCAGCGACCATTACGGTACTCTTGTGCGCTGATTGTCATCATTTGTGATAAATAAGGATTAAGCCATTGCAACGAGAGCACATTATCGGTTAGCTCAGTTTTATTAAAACCAAATGCAGTTGGTTTATCAGGCTGTATTGACCAAACTTTTTCCGATGTGGCTAATTTTATTGCAACGTTCGCGACATTCCCTTGGGATAAGTCAGCCGCTGCAGATAACTCTGCGACCGAAAAATGAAAGTTTAAACGAATTTGTTCTGAGCGGGTTTGGCTCAAGTCAATATGTAAATCATGATGTGGGCGTAAGACTAATCCTTGCGTAAAACCGCCTTGGCTACTGGTACGCAGTAATTGGTCGCTATAGCTACTCTCATCTTGAGAATCCACAGCAATGAGTTGCGTGCCAGCAAAGTCAGTATAGTCTTGTAGAGGAACCCACTGGCCATAACTTTGTATACGTGAAAATAACTGCGCGAGTTGTGGAGGTAAGCTCAGGGCATTTACTTTCGCTAAAACTTGCGTGTACTCATTGGTGGTTAGCGTTTTATCCGCTAACTTAAATAAGGTATTATTCAATAACGTCTGCATGTTGATATCGGTGTCATATAGCAACGCCATAAATGGTGTTTGCCAAAAATAGCGGGTTGCCATATTTTGATAATTATACGTCGTCGTCAATGGCTGCGAGAGTATTTTATAGGAAATAAATGTTTGTTGATCACTATATAAGCGAACTGACTCACCAGCTTGTAATGTGATCAACGCGTCACTGGAGATCGACAGCGGTTGAGCATCATTGCGTAATAGGGTTTGCGAGTTAATATCAGAAAAAATTGGCAGTACAGTGTGTTGCGCTGATTTTGATGATTGCGATGTCTGTTGTGCAAACAACCAGCTCATTTTATATTGACCATTTTGAACACTGGTACTGCGCGCTCTTAGGGCAATTGTGAGTGGTTGGCTTTGCGCTTTGAATGTTACCGCTTGGCTTTTATTAACCACCAGTGCTTGTATTAACCCCGTTGGGCTGGCAAGCGTTTGCGTGCCTGGGTAATCAAGTTCGTAGCTGGGCTGTTGAATATCTGCTTCGCTGTAATCGCGCCAATTTAATTTTGCAAAGCTTGTTTGCAATGCCGCTTGATTAGGTAAGTCATGACTTAACCACAATGCGAGTAAGTTTTTTTGTTGTTTGATTGCAAGCGCAATCAAAATGTTCCTACATGGCGCTAATAAATCTAAAGCATTGGCACATAAACCTTGCAGTTTATAGTCTTGCTCTAATGCTTGATATTGTTGTATCAACTGATTGCCAGCATAGGATTTGATAGCCACTTCTTGGCTGCTTTTGTAGAGCCCTTCAAGGTAGCTTTTGGCTAAAGCGTCGCGCCCTTGCGCCATCAAAATAGTGAGGCGCAATTGCCACGCTTTAATTGCAATATCTGTATTGGGCACGTTGACTAATTTTTTAATTAATTGCAGTGCCTGAAGTGGATGCTCTGCCATTAAATACTCAGCTTCACCGAGTTGATGTTGCCAATGCATAGTATCAGTGGAAGTTATTGCCGCAGTTTTTGTTTTCAGTGGTTTATAAGGGAGCAGTGCGGCAGTAAACTCATCACCGATTTGGCTAATTTGCTGGGCCAATAAGTTATGAATAAGATTACTTTTTTCTTTTAGCGTACCTGCTTGTGCATAGAGCAATTCATTATTTGGTAAATCTAGTAATTGATCACTTTGCATTACGTATTCAATTGGTTGGCGCTGTTGCTGAAGATTCTGAATGCTTAATTGAGTTGTTGTTAAAGGCACGTTTAACTCAAAAGCGGCAAAATTTTCGCTTTTTAGCAAGGTTAAATGCCATTTTAAGTTACCACTGCGAACTAACAATTGGCTATCGACAATGCTGCGCGCATGCAGTGTTATCGTCGTTCTCACGCGCTGTTTATTGTTTAGAGAAAATTGATGCTGTTGCTGGCCTAATTGATGTATTTGCGCATAGTGCTCTGATAGTACAGGGTAGCCAGTATCATCAACCATCCGCAGTCCGCTAAAGCTATCAAACTGCTTAAATTGACTATTAAAGTACGCTTTATCCTGCGACTTCGGAACAAGAAAATCGCGAGATGAAATTGTGCTAAGTAAATCTTGATAACGACGTTGCGAAAGTAATTCACCACTTTGATAAGGTGAATTGTTTAGCTGTGATAAGTCGTGTTGAGAGTAGATAGTACGCAGCGTGTTGTCTAAATTATTAACCCAATATGGTTGAAACAAACGTTCTTGTTGCTTATCCATTGCTTGATCATCAAAAATTGCTCTGTGATTTTGCTCAAGTTTAATATAAGCGTCTGTTTCACTACGTATAGTTAGGTATTCACCTTTATCTATTGCTAAGTAATCGGTATTGGCCAAACCAATGTGTTGGTCACTATACTCGCTGGCGCGACTGGCAATAACACCGAGCACACTGATCGGTTGCTCATTTACATAGGTATAGACTTTGCCGTTAATATCTTTATTTAGTAAATCTTTGCGCACAGTTAGTTTTAATTTTTTAGCGTGTTGAAAGTACAGTTTTACTTTTTCGCCCGCTTTAAAGTGATAATAATGCTCAATATTTTGACCATATTGTAAACGAGTTACCGCTCGTGGTAGCTTTACGGCGCGACGGAAGCTATCACGGTGACGGTTTGTTTCACCGACCATTGCCGTTAAGGTTACACCTTCATCAAGGTGATTGGTGATTTTTAAAATGCGGTTATATGATGCAATCGGTAACTGACACTTGGCTTGTTCACAGATAAAATCGCGACTCACATTGAGTCTCTGCTGGGCAAGGTGACTGGTACCCGAGCTGTAAATAAACGAATTAAATGTTGTACTATCCAGCTCCAGCCATTGACCTTTTGCCAGCCAAAGATAACGACTTTGTTTAGCTTCAAAATACATCGCTTGCTGAGATTTATCTAAATGCACGTTAGGTGTCACATTTAGCCACATAGGCGAACTCAAAATATTGTCATTACTGGCTAAGCCGTGTGGGCTCAAAGTAAGCAATAGGCTGAAAATAATAGCAGTTATAGCGTAATGCATATTTTAAATTGACTCATCAAAGTAGGCTGTTGAACAAGTTGCGCGCGTAATATATCACTTAATTCAATATGGAAAAATTCGCCATTGCTTGGCAGAATTTTATTTAAAATATTTTTTGTGCCGCCAAGCTCTGTAACTTCTAACGGATATACATAACTGGCAAGTTGTAATTTGTCAGTTAAACACTGGCTTATTTGCTGTAATTTAGCTGTAGCTGGCTTGGCACCATGACTGATTATTACATCACTATTGCGTGCTTTTTTAGTGTGTCGTTTTTTTGGATCAAAGCCGTGTATCTGATAAATAACGAACTGATCGACTGTGTTGGCGTAGCTTTGAATAAACGCATTGGTAACACTGTAGTGGTATTTACCTAGATCACTTTTTTGTCCATCAGCTGCAAGTGTATTGCGATGTATGGTATTGGCTAAGAAAACCTGGCATTCAGTAAATAGAGCCATCGCAATAGGGTAGCTGTGTTTGTCAAAATAGCGGTGCGGAGCATAGGCAATACACTGACTGCCACTCGACTGGTATTTTATTTCTCCTGCTATAACGTGTTCATCTTTCGTTACTAAAGTTAACGCTGATGTTAGTTCGTTGCCTTGCGCCAAGTTTGTTTGCGTGCTCAGCCATTGCGCTAGTTGGGCTTTTGTAACCGCATAGGCACCATTTTGTGATGACGAACTAGCGTAACTTGCGCTAGTTAATAACAGTAATATTATCGCAAGTAACCGTTTAGCTTGCATCATCATTCCACCACCTTATTTTTACTTCTTCGTTAGCGTACTCTTCTAATACTGCGATCCAGACGGTTTTATTGCTTGTAATGGTTAAACTGTTGAGCGCACGAACATCAGCATTGAGCTGTTGAGTAATTGCCGGGTAAGCAAATAGTTGACTGTCTTTTGGATGGATCAAAAAGGCATCACTTAAGCGGCTCGGCTGAAGTCCATAGCGCTTGTTTGCAATACTATAATCATGGGTTAAGCCACTTTGGTATTTAGCACGTTGAGCAATATCGAGGATAATGCTCTGCTCAGCATAATGGCTGTACGCTTTTAATACCACACTGTAAGGGCGTTGCGTTGGATATGCTAATTTTAGTGGCGTATTTGCCGTAAGTTTATACAACCGTTGTTTGAGCCACGGGCGTTGCCCTTGCCAGTTTTGATAAATGTGTTGGGCATTTTTTTCAATACTTGCCAGTTGTTCAAAGTCAGTGTCTACTAAATTTACTTCTCTGGCTGTTTTGTTGTTTAGTTGATAAACCACACTGCCTGGATCTGTACTTGGCGCATTAGTCGCCGCTTGCAGCAGATGCTTATTTTGCAATGGTGCAAAGTTATAAGGGCTGGGCTCAGTAACTGGGGTAAAATATTTTGTTGGGCTATTGACCAATGCGACATTAGAGATCGGTAATTGTTTAAACAGCTCTCTTGATTGATAGAAACTGTCTTTAATTAGGATCTCTGGTGGCTCTTGGAAAACTCGGATATTGACGTAACTATCTTGTTCAGTAAAGTCGTAATGGTTATCAGCTTGTTGCTCATACCAAGCGGCAATATCATGAAAGTTTGGATCTTCAATACATTGCGTATGGCATACCGTACGTTGATAGTTAAACTGGCTATTACGTGATTTGACACGTACAAGAGTCGGTTGCTCAGTTGTAATTACCAATGCCGCTGCACGTTCGTTAAGACGTAAATAAAAGCTATTTGCTTTAGGGATTTTTTCTCGTTGTGTGGAATCTAGAATAACTCGATCAAATTCAGATAATTCATCGTCATAAGAAATAGTAAAGGTATCAATTGGCTGATTATTTTGATCATAAACAATCACAGTAGCATGACCTCGACTAGATGATCTGAGATCGATGTTAATATCGCTACTTCCTTCAAGTGTGAAGCGAGCATTTAATAAGTTACTTATTTGATAGTAACCATCTTGTGCGGTCGTTAACGGTTGTAGTGAGCTAAAAGACCAATTACTTAACAGTGGCTCGGTGCTGCATATAGTTACTAAACCAATATCTAATGGCTCGGTAATAAAGCTCAGTGGCTGCGCTGTATTTGCGCGATAAAGCACAGTATGTGGTGCAATAAACTGACTTAAATCATACCAAGTTAAATTGATTTCAGCTGATTTGTCCAGACTGAAAATAAGCGAATCTGGCTGTTTTAGTTCAATGCTCGCACACAGTGTCGCATCGGTGTAATAGTCATTTAAATTAAGTTGTTGCTGCGCAAAGTCATAAGTAACAACATTGTAGGGCAGCGTTTCATATAAAATGTCGGCTTTAAAGTCGATCCCAGGAATACCTTGTGGAGCAAGTTTTAGCCATGAATAGGTAACTGCATTGTTTATTTCTGTGGTTGATAACGCATTAACCCCAATACTGTGATATGCGCTGCTTCGCTCTCTTCGCTCTAATGGTAACTTGAGCCACGAGCTGTATTTATCATCATTATCGTTATGTGTTTTAGCATGGACTCGCACTACAACTCCCATAACTTGGCTATCTTCGCTAATTAACTTTAATGATACGCTGGTAACGTTCTTTAATTGTTCTGGGCTGATATAAAAAGATTGCCCAGATGAGACCTGTAAAGCTTGCCGATTTTCAATAATTTGCTTTATTTGTTGCTCATTGTCGGGAGGTGTTAGTTTTGACGCATGGTGATAGACATGACTACTAATTACTTGTTTTTTTTCATTTAAGAATGCGTATTCAATGGCATAGTTTATCGGTTTATCTAAATCCTGTGGTTCAGAAAATATCGCATTTGATAATACTCGGATCGAGTGTGTTCTAGTGCTAGAAAACGAAAAAATCAATGGTTTTTCAGTGCTTAGCCATTGAACGTTAGAGCGTGTCTCTTCATCCGAACGGCTAGTTATAGGTTCAGCTGACTGTATCCACAGATAAAAACTAAACAGCGCAAAACTAAGCCCAGTAAGTATTAGGAGCAATATGAGTATTTTTAAGAGTCGTTTAATAAATTGCATACGATCCCTCAATCATCATAGTGTTAAAACGGTTTTGGTCAGTGAGACGGTTTGTTATCGGATTAAAAATTGCCAACAGCTTACCTTTTTGTCTGATCGCGAGGGCATACTCTTGGCGGCCTTCAAATTCAATTGTTTGTAATTCACAGTTAGCGAATGGTTTACATAGTTGTGCCAGTGCCGTCAAGCGTTGCGTGCTGGCATAATGCTCAATCGTTTTTAAAAAATGACTTTGCTGCTGTGAACTTACAGCTTGCCAATTGGCAGGCGATAATGTGGTTATATTCATTACTTTAATTGTTGGTTGCGCTGAAATCGCGAGCAAGCGTTGTAAAAGACTTTGCTGGTTAACAGAAAATTGCTGTTTAAAATCAGATGCAAGCCACAGGGTTGCTAGTTCGCTGTGGGGAGCAAATATTTGATAGCCAGATTGCGGCGACGTACCAAGCTCTAAACCTCTTGTCGCGGTTTGGCCTTGCACAGCTTGGTAATCAACAGCCAAATCTTGCAAACTGTGATTAAGTGTTTGTAAAAGATGCTGGTGGGCGTTATTTGATTGCGTATATTCAAAAGCCAGGGCGGTGGGTCTGATCCATGATGGTGCACTGTGACTACGAATTTGTAAGTTTAAAATGGCATTATTTTGTGCAAACCGTAAATAGCTTTGATGAACCACATTAAATAATGAATCAACGTTATTGGGTAATAATACATTCGCTTGTGGATGCGCATAAGGATGGGCACCGGCGATCAGTAAATGCTCTGCCCGGCTATTTACAAATAGTTCAGTGGCAAACTTTAAGGTATTACTTTCAAATAATGGTCGCGGTACTTCAATATTAAGTTGGGTACTTGATGTCAGATTGATGACATAGAAACCTTGACCATAGGCTATTGCAGCCCCATCAACGAAAGGGGCGATAAGTAAAAAGCGACCTTGCGCGTTATTGAGTAATGTTAGCTGATAGCCCATTAGTCTGGCTGTGGCATTAATTTGATTTAGTTGATTGATTATATTCTCATCTACATCTTGATCCGTCAGCTTAGTTTTTAAACGGTATAGAGGGTGTAATATTTCAAATTCCCACAAGGCGGCTTGATTTGCCGTTAATGGTTTATAAGCGCCACTGCCTTTAGCGGTAATGTTGTCAGCAAATAGCTCAATCACTTCATTCAGGCTCTGCGTTGCATAGCTAATTGCGTTGTCCTCGTTATTACTTTCATCACGAGATATGTTAGCTAATAACGTAGTGTAGTTATCACTATTTAAAAACACTTCAAACAGCTGGCCATTAAAATTTGCTGCAGGTAAAGAGCTATTGGTTGCTTGACCAAAAAAAGTCTCTTGATGTCCTAATAGCTGTTGGATCAAACGTTGGCTGAGTGAGCTTGGTAACTGATTGTAAATCCAATACTGACTTGTTGCGCCGACAGGGGTTTTGATTAACAAACGATTTGTGCGATTGTTAACTTCCCGTACTTGAAATAGTTGCTCAAGCCCCAGCGCTTCAATAAATGCTAAATAATAAGGACTTTGTTTATTATTATGAGTTAATTCCGTCGTTGGTGTAGCACTGGTACCAAATACTAAGGCACGACTGTCAAAGTGTGAAAATATAAGCCCCGCAGAGTCGCTCGCTAAACTTTCTGAAGTGGGAAATGGTACCGTGACTATGAAATCTGCGCTTGGTTTTCGAGAAATAACAAATAACCCGCGTTGCGAGGTTTTTCTAGCATCGCGAATGTAAATATAACTATCATCAAATTGCAATTGAAAATCAAGTTTAGCTAAGCGCTGTTTATTCAGCAGTAAGTTTTCTATTGAATTAGGGGCTTTATTAATTTCATAAATCGCTTGTTTAAAGTTATTTTTGTCCTGACTAGCTTGATAACTGCTGATGTCTAGTTGTCCTTTATTGCTCGTATAAAGGTAGCTTTTATATTCACTGATCTGTTGACCAAGAGCGCTGACTTTGTTTGTGCTTTGCAATTCTTTAATGTCAGTTGTAACAAATAAAGAAGGGATAAACATGATAATAAAGCCGATCACAATGGCTAACGCACCGCCTAGGATTGAAGTTTGAAAGGTGGCTCGGATCACTAAGCCTAGTGCGCTTTTTTGATATATTTTTAATGCTAAAAGCGTAGACAGCATATAACCAAAAGCAAAGGTATCGGTAACTTTTATTTCAGGGTAGTAGTGCACCACAAAATAATTTAAAAATAACTTATAGATAAAACCGATATTGAAGAAAAATAGCAATAATCTTGCACCTTCAATATTGGCATTACGTAACCGCGTAAAGTTTAATAGCGAAGCACCAATGATCAGTATAATGGCTGTTTCTGCAAAGGATGTGAGCAATTTAGTTGGCTGCATAAGCTGCAGCGCCAATAATGCGGGTAGCATAATGCCATTAAATTCCCAGCCATATTTAATATTGGCACGCGACGCAATAAACGCAGTGATCACCAAAATAATATAGGCTTTTGGTGCCGCTATAATTGATGCGGCAACCGCTTCATACATAATTGCTAAATTGGCGATGCTAAAGTTAGTCATTGGCATGAGTGCAAAACGAACTAATAAGAAAGTAATTAGTAGCTGAACAATGGTAACTTTCATGCCGTACTTAAAGCCACCATTCCACATCACGTTGGCAGTGAGGGCGATAATAACTAACCCCAGGGAATAAAGCTGTGATGAATAATCAAAGGTTATATCCCAACCGCTGAGCACGTTAGCAATCAATGGCCAAAACAAAGTATCCATGACTACACGCACTAAAATACTGATCAAGATAATGGCAAAAAAGCGGTCACGACCAAACATCTCGGCGTAGCCAAATCTTTGCATTACGTACTTAGCGCTAAAGAGCATTAAGCCATACACTACTACCGCTTCAATTAAGATAACGGCGGCTGAGGTTGGGCTAACAATAAGTAGTGGCACTAAATAACCAGGCACAACAAGCCCAGTAAGCGGAAAACCAAATCGTAAATTTAACAAACAAACAACAGTAATGCCTATCCATACAGTGGTGATCACCGATTGACCTAAGCCACCACCTGCTGGAAACAATTGTAAAATAAAATCACCCACTAGTTGATGGCTCCATCAAGTTTTGAGCGTAAAATTGCTGTTGTTTGCATAATGAATCACACAGTTGTTTGCTGTTGGGCATTTGCTCAATAAAAAACGCAATATCAATAAACTCAAATAAAATACCTGAAACCTGAAATGGCTCGCCAGATGCATTTTGTAGATGACTTGCATCCATTGCTCGAACATTGAGTATATAGGTATTTTCATCAAGCTTAGCTTGAAGATAAATATCGCCTTTTTGTAAGGTGATAAAGCGTAATTTACCTTTCGCGGTTTCAGTATCTAAATCAGTAACTAAGCAGAGCAAATCCAATGCTGTCATATCAAAAATAGAGAATTGATGCTGCGCAGCTAGTTTTTCTAACGATTTGTTTATTTGCACCACTTGACCAAATAAATTAAATAATACAGTCGCAGAGCGAACATTATTAAACACATGCTCTAAGGTCGTTAGCTTTTGTTCCATTTCCGCTATCGACGTTTTCACTTGCTGGCTGAGCGGTTCTTGTAATTTCAAAGTGAGTAGTTGAGATAGGGCGCTATCATTAGCATTATTTTGTGATTCAATAATTCGATAATGGAACAGTAATTCACCCACTTGTCCGGCAAAGGCATTTACATTGCGCTCAAATGCTTGTTTGTTAAATTGTGCATCAGGCATTACTGTCATTGCCCAAAAACCACGCACATCACCGGCATAGATCAATGGCACGATATATTGCAGCTCACCGTCACTTAGCTCATTAAAAAATGGGCGCAAAATTGGCACAACACCAAATTCTTTTAAAGCATCTGAATATGGCGCGCGCTTATAATCGCGGCGCATTTCTTTAATATCACTAAGGTGGCAATTGACGGCTCTTATTTCGGTTAGTCGGTGATCGCCTTCTTTACGCGCTAAAAATATCGATTTATTCAAAGCAAGTTGTTGAGTTACCAAGCGAATAATCGCATCCCAAGGCGAGCTTTGAGAAATAAATGACTTTGGTAAATAGCGCCCAGCCATTTTCTGTTGAATATTCCCAATTAGGCTAGTGAGCTCCCTGTCTTCGTTGAGTTTTCTAACCAATATTACCCACACTAGTGTAATAAAGGTAAAAATGGTCATCTGGCCAACGGGTAAAAATAAATGCTGAAACACTAAAATAAAATACCCTAAGCCAAACCAACATATACTTGTTAGCACTGCAATTACGATACTGTAACTAATTGATAATTTTTGAAAAGCGAACAGCAGTAGTAAAGAAATACTAAGCAGCAGTAGGGTGCTTTGCCATAGTGTCAGTAGCGATATGCTGCTTTGCTTATCAAGTGTATCGGCAATATAAGCAGTAAGTAATAAATAGTTTGATGTCTGGGTTAATTTAGGCGCATTAAGTTTTACCCCTAAACCAGCATTATGTTGACCGAGAATAATGATTTTGTTTTGTAACTGGCTGGCCATAATGTCCATTGTCATCAGCCGTTCAGCTGAAAACTTTGGCAGTGCAGAAGGGGCTAAAGCGAAGTTAAGCAATACACTTTTGCTACTATCAAGGTCGTTAAACAGTGTCGGCCAAATTGCCAGACATGAGCTGTCAGCCATAGCGGCTAATTCAACATTGTAGCCAGACCAATCGTTTATATGTGGTAGGCAGTAGTCATTTTTAGGGTGTGGGTAAAAAACAGTGTTTTGTGCCATGTCCGTCAAGGTTTTATTTACTGTTAGTTGTTCATTAGCAAAAACCAATACTGCTTTTGGTTGATAGCTTAATAGTTGTTGTACTAGTTCATTATGTTCGCGACTTAAATGCTCACTTTCAATGATCACAACATTGCTTTGCTGGCTTTGTGTAAGATTTGCTAAACGGCTATAGAAAAAGGCATTTGATGAATTAAACAGTGATAATGAATTTGAGATCACCACAATGATAAACAGGCAAATAGTAAGCCAAAAAGAACGCTGGCGTTTAAGTAAAAAAAACTGTTGTTTAAAAGCCACGATTAGATCCAAAATAGAATAGAGATTAATTAAAGGTGCTATACGTTAGTTTAAACGTAACAGAAGACGTTGCATTTAAACGTAAAAAGTCAAATCCATGGATTTTATCCGTGCGCCACATCGTATCAGTGAAGTTTACTTTTTGTTGCCATGAAATCATTGCCATATCATCCAACGCCAAGCTTGCTTCGCCACTATTTGGCGCAAAGTGACGCAAGGTAACTTTAATACCGCGCGGTGGTAACTGTTCTGGGCCAAGTGTTAAGTCGTCAGAAGGCAGTGAAAAGTCATAGTTTAAGGCTTGCCAGTCATGGTTACCAGCCGGTTCAATATCGACCAATTGAGTAGAAAATTCAAGGCCATCCTCAGCGGTGGTATAAACTATTTTTGCGTCTAGTTTTCCGGCGTTTTCAGCTTTACTGTAACCAAACAAACTAAACTCCTTGAAGACATCAATTGAGCCATCATCATTAGGTAATTCCATTGCACGAATGGTTTGTCTAAATGGGAGCAGCGATGGCGTGTTATCAAACTGGGTGCGAGCAGAGCATAAGCCTTGCGCGCCTGAACGAGCACCACTTAAGCAAGGCGTTACGCTGTCGCCGGTGTGATCCCAACGAGCAACTTCTAGTTGTTCATCATCGTTATCCCAATCTTCAAAGTCACCGAAAATCATTAAATCGCGCCCTAAAGTGACATCACTTGGCGATCCGTCAATGATTTCAAGTTTAGATAAAAATGCTTTTGTTGATGGAGCAAAGTTGCGTAAGTCTAGAATGCTTTGATTTGGGGTAACTGTAACTGTTTCCGTGTGCTGAGAAACAGTCGCTTGATCTGCGGTGAAAAATACATCGGCATAACCATCTCGTGGGATCAAGGTAATGTTATTATCAGAAAACTCAGCCAGACGTCGTAATAAATAATCACTCAAAAAACCATTGGTAAATTTAGGCTGATACCCTTCAACATAAATAGGGTAAGCAAAAGCGCGCTTCGTCATAGGAGATGCATCTTTGTCTACATTTACTAACACCGCAACACCAAGCAGCGTTTCTAAGCGGTCTTGGTCAAACACAAAATTGCCTAAGCCTAAAATGGCAGGTACGCCATTAAAAACTGCAAAGCCTTGGGCAATATGCGGATGATGAGCAACTAATAAATTGGTTTGTTGTTTGGATAAAGAATTAAACCTGCCTTTAATGTAACCGCTGGGTTGATAAGTGTATTCATCACCACCATGCATTTGGGCAATTACATAATCACTATTTTGCACTGCATCATTAAGATAGTTGGAGACTAATTCTGTTTCTGTTAAATCTGCGGCACCGCCTTTTGTGGCATCGGTAACATAGGTAATTGCATGTTCTTTACCTGTAATGGAGGTCGCTGAAAAAAGTCCTAACGTGAGTGTTCCCACATCCATGAACTTTGCTTGGTAAGCACTGGCTATGTTTTTCCCTGCGCCACTGTGAGCAAGGCCAGCGCTATCTACTTCAAGCAAAGTATCATTGAGGCCATCTTCTAAAAAGTCATACACATGATTATTTCCTAGTGCGACGTAATCAATACCAATGGCTTTGATCCCATCTAGCGTCTCAGGTAATGAAAAAAAGCTAAACTCTTTTGTTGGATGTGCTGCTTCAGGACTACTTGTTATCGGTGTCTCTAAGTTTACTGATGAAAAATCAGCAGCTTGAAAAAATGGTGCGACAAAATGTGTTAATGCTTGAGCATTTTCACTGGCTGTTGCTGGACGAATAAGTGCCCCTGCGACATCAGGGATCGCAGCCGTCATAGTTGCCAAAGAGGGATCTAAAAAGCGTCGTGCAAACATAGTATCGCCAGCAAATAGCAGGCTAACCGAGTTACTACTCTTAGCTGTTAGGGTCAGCTGTTGCTGAGCGTTATCAGCAGTAATTTTGACTGTAGCGACAGCAGGGAAGTAACTTTCATCAGCGATCATTAACCGATGGTTACCTGTTGTAATACCTGAGTAATTAATTTGCCCACTGGCATTTGTTTGATACTGCTGTCCTGCAAACTCAACCATGATGCCAGCCACACTATTAGCTTGCTGATCGGTTATTGTGATTACACCATTAAACGTTTTTTTTAAATAATCATCGCGCAGTTGTGCATCGCTCTTTTGGGCTTGTGTTTCGCCTGTATCATAGGGGTCTTCAACCTTACAGCCAGCGATAATTAGGGCTAAGCAGAGAATAGAAAAGAGTTTATATTTTTTAATTTTCAAACAAGCCTCGTTATCACTTTAGTTACATTTTTTAATATGTTTTCATTATACGGATTTTTTGTGGAAATGATATTAGCCAAGTATTTGAATTTTTCTAATATCATTCATACTAAATTATAGTCAGTTGCCATAAAAAGTCTTTGCAATAATGGTTAGTATCATTTGTCCAAAAATCTTTACAATAGACTACCCAGCGATGGGTAGTTAGCGTATTATTTGCGACATAGTAGGTTTTCTCTTTTTGAGGGTGAAATGCGTTTAGATATCCATTGTGCAGACCGCATCGGTATTGCTCAAGAAATACTCAATATTTTAGTCAACTATCGCGTTGATTTAAAAGGTATTGAAGTTGATTCAATTAACTGTCGTATGTATGTGAGTTTTCCACCGATTGAATTTGAGCAGTTTCAAAAAATCATGCCCTCAATTCGATTAATTGATGGTGTGCAGGATGTACGTACCACCGCTTTTTTACCTTCTGAGCGTGAGCATAATGAGCTCAACACATTGTTGCGTGCGCTACCAGATGGTGTGATCTCAATTGATGCCAAAGGTTGGGTAAGGCTTTGCAACGATGCTGCATGTAAAGACTTACAGTTAACTGAAAAAGAAGTTATTGGTTCAAATATTAATAATCTATTGAAAGGCTTTAACTTTACCCGTTGGTTAGAAGGCAAAGAAGTACTGGGACAAACAACCCGGGTTGAGGTGGCTGGTGAAGATTTTATCGCGGATATCTTGCCAATCGCAGTACCACAAGGCAACGAAGGTGATGTATTAGCCGGTGCGGTGATCAACATCAAATCACAAAGCCGTTTAGGTCAGCAGGTAAGTGCGTTTCGTCGTTATGGTCAAGAAAGCTTTGCAACTATTCACAACTTTAGCACTGCGATGCGTCGTGTGGTTCGTGAAGCGCGTAAAATGGCGCAACTTGAAGCTCCGATACTTATCACTGGTGAAACCGGTACCGGCAAAGAGTTACTGGCACGCGCTTGTCACTATGCATCTAATCGTTCTGTGAAACCTTTTATCGCTTTATCGTGCGCTTCACTGCCTGATGATGTTGCTGAGTCTGAATTATTTGGTTATGCCGGTTATGAAGAAAATGCAGCGCCAAAACGCGGCGTATTAGAGCAAGCGGATGGTGGCACGGTATTTTTAGATGAAGTGGGTGAAATGTCTACCCAACTTCAAACTAAGTTACTGCGCTTTTTACAAGATGGGACATTTCGCAAAGTTGGCGATGAGAACGAAGTAAAAGTAAATGTACGCATTATCGCCGCCACGCAAAAAGATTTACCCGCGATGGTACAAGAGGGTACGTTTAGAGAAGATTTATATTATCGGATCAATGTACTGACTTTAGAAATTGCTCCATTACGTGATCGTAAAGCTGATGTAGGGCCACTTGCAGAACATTTTATTCAAAAATATGCGCAGCAAAATGGTCATGCAATTCCGGAACTATCTGCAGAATGTTTGTCGTTTTTACAAGATTATCCTTGGCCGGGCAATGTCCGCCAATTAGAAAATGCGATATACCGTGCGGTCTCGTTATTAGATGATAACGAGCTGCGTGTTGAGCATTTACAATTACCTACATTTACCCATGATTTAGGGTACTTGGAGTCTGATTTTGAGGGCTCGCTCGATCAAGCTGTAAAGCGTTTTGAGGCTACATTATTACGTAAGTTGTACCCTGCTTACCCAAGTTCGAGACAGTTGGCTAAGCGTTTAGGGTTAAGTCATACCGCAGTTGCAAATAAGCTACGTGATTACGGCATTAATCGTAAAACGGTAAAAGTGTAAACTGACTCAAATCAACAGTGTTGGGTACTATTGCTTAGTACCCATATCTTTGGTTACACCGTCAATAGCGACAGTATCGATACCCTCAGCGGTGAACTTAATTAAGATACTGATGTTATTACGGGCAAAAAAGTAATCTTTGTTATCTAAACTGATAACATAATCCCCTTTTACCGCGCCTTTATATTGACGTTTTTCAAGTTTGATTGTGTGTTCGCCAATTTCCCAGCTGAATCCTTCAATAAAGCCATTATTAAATTCTTGCACCCACACTTGTTGCTCGTCTTTTGCTAAAGTAATAGCAATGGAATAGGATTCAGGTAATTGCATATCATAGCTTTTTTTACCTATAGTAAACTTGCTATTTTGTTGCTGCCAAGCAAACCCAAATTGAAACGGCTTTTCAACCCCAGTTGGATAACGTACGTTTCCTTCGCCTGGATAGTTAAAGTCGGCCATCGCGCTGGTACTCATCAATGCTAATACCACACTTAAATAAGAAACTGATTTTTTCATCATTTTTCTACTATTATTTATAATCAGAGAATTTCAGAGTAGAGCAGAATATTCTCCAATGCAATACGCTATGCTACACTCACAAAATTGTTAACTGGTAAGACCTTTATTGTGAACTTATATTTTCGTCTTTTATTATTATTTTTTAAAATCAAACGTAACCGTGATTATCAATCATTGTTAGACACTGTGGATATAGATTACAAAGCGCTGCCAAGTGATTGTGATATCAATTTACATCTTACTAACTCTCGTTATTTAGCAATGATGGATTTAGCTCGCACTTGGATGACTGAGCGAGTTGGCTTGCTTGAAACGATTATGAAAAAACGTTGGTTTCCTATCGTTAACGCCACAGCCATTACTTATATTCGTGATATTAAGCCAATGCAACGCTATACCATTAGCACGCGCTTAGTGGGTTGGGATCATAAGTATTTTTATATTGAGCAAAAATTTCATTCCGAGCGTGGCTTGCATGCGATCGCCTATGTAAGAGGTGTGTTTAAGCGCAAGCGAGGTGTCGTCAGTGTAGAAGAAATGCTAGAGGCGGTAAACTTCGACGGTGTTGTGCCTATATTACCAGCGGAAATTATACACTGGAAAGAAATGTTAGAGCAGAAAAAAATAACAAATCTTCCCAGCTGATTTTACACACACAGATAAAAAGGCCATCAGGCCTTTTTAGAGCATGCTTAAAAAGCGTATTTAACCCCTAACATGGCAACTACAGGGTCAATTTTTACTGTTGAAGTGAGGGCTTGCTTGCCACCGGCATACACAGTTGCATCGGTTTCAATATCCATGATTGATACCATTGCGTGTACGCCCCAGTTTTGATCTAGCATGTAATTGAAGCCTGCTTGGGCTACAAAACCAAATGAATTATCAAGCTTGACTTCAACGTTATCGGTACCCAGTACTGTTTTTAGTGCGGCTGAAGGTTGCTCATCAAAAAACACTGTGTAGTTAATACCCACACCAACGAACGGACGAAATGCTGAAGTGCTTTCTAAAAAGTGATACTGAGCGATTAGTGACGGCGGTAATTGCTTAATATCTGCTATTTTATTGCCAGCTAAACCACCTGCGCCATTAACTTCATGAGAAAAGGGTGTTGCAGCAACCAATTCTAGAACCCACTGATCGTTAAATGCATAGTCAACTGTAATACCTAGTTGTGTATCCGAGCTACCTTTTAAGCCTAAACTTGGATCTTCATTGATCGCTGAGCTGCTATTGTCAGGGTTAACATTAATAGCACCGACATTAACGCTTAAGTTTGCACTGGCGAAAGGAGACGCGATTAAAAGTGAGGTGAGTAACGCTGCGCTAAGTTGTTTTTTCATGCTGTTCTCCGAGAACTACTTTTTTGAATTGACGCTATTATCAGCCAAAAAAAAAATATAAAACTGTTCTAGATCAAGCTTTATAACAGGGTATAAAACGGCGCAGCGTTTGTTTGATTTAGATTAAGGTTTACTTAATTGACGTTTAAAATCGATTGACAGTGCACTCTTTTTTATTGCTATTCATCAATAGGTCAGGAAAATAAGTTATAATTGCTGCTTAAAGCAAGGGTATACAATGAACGAAACCAACCATCTTTTTCTGTCTGGCTCTATTAGCAAAGCACTGTTAAAACTTGCAGTTCCTATTATTCTTATCAACATTTTACAATCTGCCTATCAATTAACCGATGCGTTTTGGGTTGGTCGCTTAGGGGCGGCACAAGTTGCAGCGGTGTCAGTAAGTATGCCGGTGACTTTTTTAGTGATTGCGATTGGCTCTGGACTTGCGATGGCGGGGGCAATTTTGTCAGCGCAATATATGGGGGCTGGCCAACAAGATAAAGTAAACCATGTGGCCGCGCAAACAGTGTTAATGGTGACTGTGACAGCCATTTTTTTAGGAGTTATCGGTTATTTGCTATCGCCTTACTTTTTACATTTACTGGGTGTTGAAGATGCCGTTTATAACGATGCTTTAAAATTTATACATGTGTCATTTGTGGGGGTGGTATTTGTATTTATTTATGCCATGTTTCAAGCCTTAATGCGGGGTATTGGCCAAACCAAGGTGCCATTGATCATTGTTTCCGTAACCGTGTTGCTAAACTTTGTACTCGATCCATTATTTATTTTTGGTTATGGCAGCTTTACAGGTCTTGGGGTGATGGGGGCAGCGCTGGCTACATTGGTGACACAAAGTTTGGCAGCCATTGCTGGCATTGTTATTTTTATGCGTGGTCGCCATGGTATTAAGCTAAAATTATCAAGTTTCATTCCTGATTACAGTTATATCAAACAAGCGTTTTATTTAGGTGCACCAGGCTCTGTAGAGTTGTCAGCGCGTGCATTTGGTTTGATTATCATGTCTTTTTTAGTGGCTAGTTTTGGCACTCAAACCATTGCTTCTTATGGTGTTGGTTCAAATATATTACAGATGGTGATGATCCCGGCTATGGGACTCTCGATGGCTGTGTCGACCTTGGTCGGACAAAACATGGGCGCAGGTAACCCGCAACGAGCAGAGCAAATTACTAAGTTGGCGGTACTTTGGGGATTATGTGGTTTGTCTTTTATTGGGGCGATTGCATTTATATTTGCACCTTACTTAGTGGCATTTTTTATCCCCGATGATCAAGGTGTGATAGCCAAAGGCGCACAGTTTATTCGTGTTATGTGCTTAACTTGGGGCGGAATAGGCGTGCAATTATGTGTGGTGGCTGCATTTAGAGCATCAGGGAACATGCTTAATGCGATGTTGTTGGCGCTGTTTTCTCAATGCGTAGTACAGTTTCCGGTGGCGTATATTTTGTCAAAACACACACATCTGGGCGATCACGGCATTTGGTACTCGTTTGCTGTCACCAATGTGATCGTCGCATCGCTATCGTATTTGTTGTTTTGTCGTGGTCGTTGGCAACAAACAAAATTGACCAAAGATGATAAAGATATCGCTAAAGTTAGCCAAGAAGCATTCATCGAAGAAGGTGCACACTAATACCAATCGACTTAAATATTTAACCATTCTAGCGCGCTAAATAAAGCGCTAACTGCGTTAGTAATTTTTCATTTAAGACTGCATGGATGCAAGAGGTAGAGCAATGCAGGAGCAATTGCCGAGAACAACTACATGTCAAAATCTCTGCCTTGTTATCACTGTATTTTTCTGTCGCTATAAATGGTCAGTAACTTAAAACGATTAGTATAATCCGTGTTTCATAAAGCGGTCATAAATTCAGGTTGTAATGAATACACTCTCTCTTAATAAGGGTGTTAATTATGACTTTAGCTATCCAATCTCACACCACGAATGATGCAATCCACACTGATACTGTGGTCAGTTACCTTCAAAAGCTGATCCAATTTAAATCTGTTACACCACAGCAAGCCGGGGCAATAGACTGGTTAGCAAAGCAGTTAACAGACTTTGGCTTTAACTGTGAACAGTTTACCTTTAATAATGTTACTAACTTAATAGCTAAAGTAAGCTTTGGTGATGGGCCACGCTATGCTTTTTCGGGGCATATTGATGTGGTCCCCGCATCTGGAGGGGCGTGGCGAGCAGAACCATTTTCAGGTGATATTATTGATGGCGCGATTTATGGCCGAGGCGCTGCTGATATGAAAGGGGGCGTTGCCGCCATGTTATGTGCCAGTCGTGCATTACTAGCTAACGTAGCTGCAAAAAAAGGTACTTTTTACTGGTTGATCACCTCTGATGAAGAAGGGGAGGCGGAATATGGTTCACTACTGATTGCCGAGCGTTTAGCGCAACAGGGCATCCAACTTGACGGCTGCATTGTCGGCGAGCCAACCAGTCATTTGCATGTTGGTGATACAATCAAAAATGGCCGTCGAGGTGCACTCTCTGCGCGGTTAGTGATCAACGGCAAAGCAGGGCATGTTGCTTATCCAGAAAACACCATCAATGCAGCTCATCTTAGTGCAGAAGTAATCAAGCGCTTGACTAGCATAACTTGGCAGCGTGACGAGCCAAGTTCACATACGAGCTTGCAAATAACCGGGATTAATATTGCAAATGTGGTCGATAATATGGTGCCAGCACGATGTGAAATGACATTTAATATTCGTTATAGCCATGGTTATAAAAGCAGTGATATAAAAAATGAGATTCAATTCGCGTTAGACGATTTACAAGCTTTGCTGAGTGTGGAATGGGAGCGTCCGTGTGAGCCTTTTTATACGAGTCATCAAACGCGTCGCTGTTTATTGACTCAAGTTGAACAAGCTATTTTTAATGTGACAGGCAGTTATCCTTTATTAAGTACCAGTGGCGGAACTTCTGATGGGCGGTTTTTTGCCAATGACTACACCCAAGTGATTGAATGCGGGGTACGAAATAATACCATCCACCAAGTTAACGAGCATGTGCCTATTAATGACTTACTAAAAATTGAGAAAATATATACACAGCTTTTAGAGCAGGTATTTAGCCGTATCAGCTGACTATAACGCAAGGCCATCATTAAACTGTTCATTATAAACAGACAATTTCTGACAATGTCCGACAAGCGCTGAGAGATGTCTCGTAAAGGATATGCTAACATTTTTTCAGTAAATTTCGCTATTCGAAATAAAATACTTAGTAATTGATTAATAAAAAATTATTAAAGTAATAACAGCGTTTAGTGCGGTTTTTAGCGTTGATAAAATTAAACATTATGGAGATTGTTATGAGCACCAGTAATAAAGGATTTAGTATTGCACTGTTGTTTGGTGTGGCAGCTGCTTTAAGTGGATGTGGTGAAAGCACGGATGAATTAGATGATAAATTAACCCATCAAGCAAATATGTCTTTCATAAATTCATTGGATTATATGGCTGACTTTCATGTCAAAAAAAGGAGTATTAGCACCGGCTACAGTGGTTTATTCGATAGTGATAACATCGCTGCGGGCGATGTAGAGGCCAATGCTGTGGGTAGTCGCTATAACTACAGTTATAAAGTAATCAATAACATGATTAACTTGGGAGTTAAAGATAGTATCAATGCGAATAAAGAGGAACGCATAAATACAACTTTGAGTAATAACGACGATTTATGGGTAATTGCTTGGCAATCTTCAGGTAAGCGGGCTTTGTCTGTCATTGATAAAAAACAAAACAATACTGCAGATGTATTTAATGTGCGTTTATTTGCCAACGGCGAGTATGATGTGTCAATTGATGATAAAAAAGTATTAACTACAAAAAAGGGCAGTGTCACAGCGTTCTTAGCGGTGAGTAATTGTGCTAATGGCCTAAAAGTTGCCAATCAGGCTATCGATTTATGTGCGGGTAATTTTGGCGCTTCATATTTATTAGTTGTCGATAGTAATGGTAAACGAGTAATGGCTGAAGAATAACTTTAGATTAAAACTCCTCTGGTTAGTGTGAAATAGTTGCTGAGATAGATGTATTATCCACAGTTCAAGTCTCTCAAAGGCGCTACTCCCATGTTGGAGATATAGCGCCATATCCACCTAGAACTACCACGCACTAACTACAAATAAGTAGCCTTTGGAACGGATAGTCTTAATTTTTATTGGGTTACGCGCATTATCACCGAGCTTCTTGCGTAACTGGCTAATATGATTATCAACACCACGTTCAATTCCATCATAGTGATAACCTTTTATTTTTTCAACAATGTCACTACGTGACAGAATAACTCCTGCATTTTTAGCAAGCAGTAGCAGTACGTCATATTCGCCGTCTGTGAGCTGGATATGTTGCGTTGCTAAAGAGACAGTTCGGTTGTGCGTATTAATGATTAATTGCCCAAACGTTATAGACTCTTTCGTTTGTGGCTTTATGGCGAGTGGATCTGTGGGATGTCCACGTCTTAAAAAAGCTTTAATTTTTGCCAGTAGTAAGCGAGGTTTCACCGGCTTTAATAAATAATCGTCGGCACCAATTTCAAGCCCTACAACCTGATCAATTTCTTCTTCTCGTGCAGTAAACATCAAAATATAGCCGCTGTATGACTGCCTTACTTCGCGGCATACCGTTAAGCCATCCTTGTTCGGTAACATAACGTCAAGCAGCACCAGAGCTGGCTGCCACTGAAGAATACGGGAGACCGCATGCTCGCCATTTGATTCTATTTCAACCTGATAGCCTTCAATCGTTAAATACTCTTGAATTGACTCAGCAAGCGGTAAATCATCTTCTACCACTAAAATCTTTGTTTTCATTTCTTGTTCTCTATGTGGATTATCGATGTGTGCGTTTGGCTGGCCAATTTAGTATGAAACATGCACCACCTAAGCTGGATGGCTCAACACTCGCGGTTCCTTCATGCCAGCCTAAAATTTGTTTAACGATTGCAAGGCCTAGTCCGGTTCCACCGACTTGCAAATTACGACTTTGATCTTCTCGATAGAATGGTTCAAATACCTTCTCAGCACAGGGTAAAGGAATACCATCACCGTTATCAGCAACACAAATCAGCCAGCCTTTTGCGGTTTGTTCATAGCTTACTTGAATATGGTTTCTTCCATACGCTATGGCATTGCGCATTAAATTACTTAATGCACGGCTCATATAAAACTTATCAATCATTGCATGGCAAGCGCCTTGTTCAAGTAAAACAATCTCAGTATCAGGGTTGGCTTCTTGCCAACAGATTAACTCTTGTTTTATCCAATGATTAAGTTCAACGGTTGCAAATGTAAGAGTGGGTATTTCGCGCTCAAATCGAGCATGTGTAAGCATTTCTGACACTAATGAATTTAGTTCATTCAAAGATAATTCAATCCGCTCTAGTTGCCCTAGTTGATAGTCATTGGTTGTACTATTTCTAAGTAATTCAACATTGAATTCAATGCGTGCGATGGGAGTTCGCAATTCATGTGATACAGCATTGATCAGAGTTTTATGAGAAGAGATAAGGCGTTGTATTTTTTCGGCCATGGTATTAAACGTTTTGGACAAGTGGTTTAGATGGCTAAAACGAATTAGCTTAGCGCGAGCATCAAATTTACCTTGTCCAAGTAATATCGCCACTTTATTGAGCGATAACATAGAGCGCCAGCCAGGAATTAACCATATTATAATTGGTATAAGCAGAAAAAAGCCGAATATAAAATAAAAGATACTTAACATGTACACCACTTTGCCCTTTAGTTGAGGGCTAAAAGGGCCAAGTACAATTACTTTATCGCTATTTTTGATGCGCTGTACGGCAATGTCGGCGGGATAGCCAATAAAATCAGAATCCGCAGTTGATATGGTCACAATAGCTCCTGTTTTTAATTGGGCTATTTGTTGCTCTGTGTAAGTTAACTCACTCAATGTCATCAGTGCAACGGGATATGTAAAATCATCACTGAGCGAATCAATTATCGACGGCCAGCTCTGCTGTGGGTGTTGCATCAGCATATTATTCAGTAGGTAAAAAGAGCCCATCATCCAACGTTGCGCTTCGTTGATCAGATGCTTAGGAACCGTATTGGGTTTTACAATTACTAATAGCTGTTCGTCATCTATTTTTCGATATGCTAAATCTGTTTGCGGATCACCCCAAATTTTATCCTCTGCGAGCCAAGATTGTTGCTCACTTGAAAAATCATTTTGTTGATAGTCTTGTAAAGTAAGTTCAAAGCCAAAATTAGCTTGTATGTTTTGTAAGTAGGCCATTCTCTGGTGTTTAGGTATGGATTGTAATTGTTGTGCAAGAAGATCCGTAGAGCCTGATGTTAAAAACTCTAAAGCCCATTTTTCAGTAGGGTATCTGACGTTACTTTCAAAATGAGGTATCACCAATAATTGAATGCTAACTACCGAAAAAATAATGATAAAAGCTAAAAATAGCAGGGACCTTTTCATAGCTGTTCTGTAAACAATTTGTGTACAACCACTTTATCATATCTGCACATAAAAACTACTTTTGATAGCATACTGCGAGCGTAAATTCACGTTACGGATCAAAAGTAGGTTTAGTAAATAAGCTAGATGGCTGGTCGCTGTTATTTTATACACCTTTGCGTTCTTAGTTCTTTCCTAAATATCTTTTTGCTTTGCCTGCTTTTACTTTTTCAAGATCAACAAGCACTAAGCCATCAATACAATTATTGAAATCAGGATCAACACTAAAACTTAAAAACTGTACGCCGCCAGGCTCACATAGTTCGGTGTATTGTTTAAATAAAGTGGGTACTTGGGCACCCATGTTTGCGAGCACATGTTTGAGCTCAACAAAGTCTTCTTTGACATCATTACCGCTAAATAGATTTGCGCACTGTATGAGTTGCTGCTCTGTGAGTTTGAACTCATTATTAGGTGTAGCAATAACCTGCTTAGCGCCGTAATAATGCTGATAATAATGAACTAACATGGCTTTGGCAGGTTCTGGCAACGCGTTCGAGACACTGACTGCGCCGTAGAGGTAGCGATACTGAGGATAATTTTTCACAAACGCGCCAATCCCATACCATAAATAATCAAGACTTTTACGACCCCAGTATTTAGGTTGTACAAAGCTGCGACCCAGTTCAATACCTGCAGCAAAGTAAGGAGTCATTGCATCACTGTAAGAAAATAAGCTATCAGTATATAAACCTTTGCGGCCGTGTTTATCAATAATAGCTTGAGCACAAGCAAGTCGGTATGCGCCAACCAATTCAAGTTGTGAGCCGTCCCATAAAACCAAGTGCTGATAATCCATATCGTACTTATCAATATCACGACGCTTACCACTGCCTTCACCAACAGTGCGAAACGAAATCTCTCGTAACCGGCCAAGCTCTCTGAAAATCGCTGAGCTGCCTTGATATTGATAAAGGTATATCTGCATGCCGTCTTGAGTTGTGCCTAATAGCTCACATTGTTCGATGGCTTTTTTTAGTTCCTTGCGGCATTCTGAGGAAGCGATGGGTGCTTGTGTTTTAAGCGGTAAGGTTTTCTTTGAGGTAAGTGCATAAAGCTGCTTACGGATCAGATTGACTACTTCTTTGTCTTTGAGGTTTTCAATTAAATAAGACTCTGGGGGTATCGATGCGCCTATTTCAAACTCTAATGATTTTTGTCGTTGTTTAAACATTTCTTTAACCAGTAATAAACTCGCTAAAGGCTTGTAAATCATCGATGTGCCATAAAAAAGTGGGCTATTTTTGGCTTTAATAAAAATCGGTAAAATTGGCGCATTGGCTTTTTTTGCGATCCGTAAAAAACCACTATTCCACTTGCAATCTTTAATTCCGGTAGGGCTTAAACGCGACACTTCACCTGCTGGGAAAATGAGAATGGCCCCAGCTTCTTTAAGGTGCTGGTGGATATTATTGAGTTCTTGCTTTTTACTGTCACCCGATAAATTATCGACCGGCAGTAATAATGAGTGCATTGGCGTAACTGACATTAACATGCGATTGGCAACGACCTTTAAATCCTTACGAACACTTGATAATACTTTAATTAATGCCAGTGCATCTAAAGAGCCAATAGGGTGGTTAGCAACAATAACTAACTTACCCTCACTAGGAATATTCTCAATCTGCTTTGGCTTGTAGCGAGTATCAAAATCTAGTTCATCCAACACTTGCTCAACAAACTCAATGCCTTGTAAGTGCGGGTAGGCATCACCAAATGCAACAAATTCTTGTTCGTGAAGCAAATAACCTAACCCTTTTTTAACTAAACTTTTTACTTTAGGTGAGTTTTCTAATTGTGGTAGATTTGCTGCGATTACTTTATCAACACTGATCATAATTACCTCGTTTGCATATGGTGATCAATATATCGCCAGAGTAAAAGCTTGCCATGACAATTAGGTTGCAGTTGTGTGACTTTTTAAAGAGCCGAGCAGTAATTCGATTAGATTAAATGTTTTAACAAAGGTTATACTCTTTGCAAATCAACAACTCTATAGGCATAACATGAGCGTACTCGTTGCGATTAGTGGACGTGATTGCAGTAAAATTATTACTGCGTTAGCGACTAAATTACCCGATGTAAAAATTTCACAGTGGCCAGACTGTGATAACTTAGAGGATGTTGAATTTGTGCTTGCTTGGCTGGCACCTGCAGATATGTGGGCACAACTACCGAATTTAAAAGTAGTTTCTTCATTTGGCGCAGGGGTCGATAGCATTGATTTAAACTTACTCCCTGACAATGTCATTGTGACACGCATCGTTGATGAAAATTTAGCTCATGATATGGCAGAGTATGTGCTTACCCATATTTTAGCGCATAAGTTAAGGCTTAAAGACTATGTGATTAAGCAACAACAACGACAATGGCTGCCAAAACGCGCTTATAGTCATAATCATGTTGTGATTTTAGGTTTTGGTGAGTTAGGACAAAGCTGCGCTAAACGTTTACTGGCTAATAATTTTACCGTAAGTGCATTTTCACAAAGCCCTAAAAATATACCCGAAGTAAATTGTATTCATCAAGTAAGTGAATTACCAAGTTTGTTAGCACAGGCTGATTATCTCGTGTGTTTATTACCACTAACCACGCAAACGAAGGGCTTTATTAATCGCAACTTATTAATGCAGCTACCAAGTCATGCCGTGCTCATCAATGTAGCGCGAGGCCAGCACGTCGTTGCAGACGATTTACTTTGGGCATTAGATAATCAAATTATAAGAGGAGCAACATTGGATGTTTTTGCACAAGAGCCATTAGCTGCAGAGCATCCTTTTTGGCATCATTCAGCGGTTACAATGACTCCCCATTGCGCGGCATTGTCTGATCTGGAAACTGTAACGCAGCAGATTGCTAATAATGTACAACGTATGAAAACAGGCCTTAAATTAAATAATCAGGTTGATAGAACAAAAGGTTATTAAAAGTTCAGCGACAATAGCGTAGTACATCTTGTTAACATCTGTAATTTTAGTTAGTCTAGTTAACTCAAAAAACACTAACAATAATAATAAGGTGTACAATGAAACAGCATCAAACAGGCGTTAAATTTAGTATTATCGTTATTTCAGTGGTCTTAATGGGTGTGTCTGCATGGTTTAATCAAGCTAATGCAAGTGAACAAGCCCCCGTTTTACAAAGCCAAACAGAATAAATAGAACCAACAATTGATAACGAAGCCGGGTTAGCGTTTACTATGACGCTCCCGGTTCTCACTCTTCTTCTCATCACTTTTTTTAATTAACACATAGCTTGCACCACTGCCACCATGATGCCTAAGTGCACTATGAAAGGCTAATACGCAGTCAATTTCTTGTAGCCATTTATTGGTATAACTTTTTAACACCCCAGGGGTCTTTTTGTTTTTGATACCAGTGCCGTGGCGGATCACTACCACACGAATATTACTTTTTTGGCAATCAGTTATAAATTCAAATAAGGCTTGGCGTGCGTTTTTTAGTGTTTGGCCATGTAAGTCAAGTGTCGCATCAAGCTGATACTTAGCTAATCGAAGATTTTTAAATACAGCATCTTGCACTCCCGCATTTTTATAACTCAATAGTGCATTAGGCTCTAATAGCTCGACTAATTCACTACGTAGATAATTTTCATCGATGTTTAAATTTAATTCTGCGGCTTTGCGTTTTTGTTGCTGGGCTAAAGAGGGGCCAGTTAAGTGTTGTGATGGTTCGATCGTATCGTGATCTAGGCGAGCAACGTCTTCCATAGACGTTAAAAATAAATCAGAGTCAGTTAAAGGCATAGTGATACCCAAAGTAGCATAATACGCCGATGATTTTAACTTAGTTCATTTTGCTGCCCAAGTTCTATTCGCGCAAAAAAATACCCTACCGAGCAAAGCCCGGTAGGGTACATAAAATTATCTAGGGAGAGATATTAATTTTGCGGCACATTTAATTGCCCAAAGGTATAAACCTTGAACAAGTAAAACGTGTTTATCAACACTAAACTCATGTTTGAAATAACACTCGACGACATTAAATCCAAGCTAAATGACAAAAACAGTAAAGCACAGGCGCTGATCGCCGCTACACGCAGTATTGTTAATTGATTGATAAAAAACGCCCCTAATCCTAGGGCTAACAGGATAATATTTAAAAGCCAATCTAGCTCGTTTAGCATGGTTGTATCGTTGTTCAAGTGTTGAAAAAAGGAGCGCCATTATGTTGATATTTTGCGCACCTTTCAACCAAGTAATTTTATATTTTCAGATTAGTTTTTTTAATCCAAAATTAATTTTTGTAATGCAGAAAAAAAGCCGGCTTGTTCGGTTACTCGATATTTTTGACAAGTATCTGGTTGCTTATTGTTTTGACATAAATAAAGGCTATTACGCGCTAAATCGGCATTTGGCTGCAAATTTGAGTCAAATAACATGGCGCCATAACCAAACAGTCCCGGCCAATATACACTTTGCGTTACTAATCCTAATTTTTCATAGGTTAATAACTGTGGTTTGGGGATAACTAAAATAGCAAACACAATAACACCCGCTACAATAATGCCTGTGCGGCTTTTTTTTGTTTCAGCTAATTCACTACTAGCAGTTTGTGTTTGTGCTTGCGTGACGTTTGCCTGAGCAGGCGCTTTTCGCTTGTTAGTTGGTGCCGTTGGTTTTTTTCGTTGAGGCGTTTTTCCTAGCAAGGATTGTTTTTTTATATTATTTGACATAAAGCAAATCTGGCCTTTTAAGCAGAGCTCTCTATAATGAGATTATTAAATTAGAAAAGTTATTAAGCATAATAACTTAAACCTAGTTCATAACCTACGGGGATCAACAATGAATACGCAGCTTTCAATTTTAATAGTGGATGATGTGGGAACAGTGCGCAGCTTTCTCCATCAAACATTAATGCACTTAGGTATTGAAAATGTTAGAGAAGCGTCGACAGCTGCGCAATGTATAAGTGCTTGCCAAGCGGCCGATTATAATATTATTTTTTTAGATATTGAGTTGCCAGACGGTGATGGTAAAGAGATTATCGCGCAGATCAATGAAATAAACCCACAAACTAATGTCGTTATGGTATCGGCTCACTCAACGGTTGAGAATGTTAAAGATGCAATCGATAAAGGGGCTAAAGGATTTGTGGTAAAACCATTTACACCGAAGAAAATAGCGGCAATGTTGAAAAAGTTTTATCCAGAATTAGACGTTGTTTAACGCAACAACAGTGTTTAAATAATTTTAAGCGTTAAATGATAGATATAAAAAAACCGGTCAAGACCGGTTTTTTATATTCTAGCAAAAACAAATTATAGCGCTTTGATCTTAGCTGCTATGCGGCTCTTATGACGAGCTGCTTTGTTTTTGTGAATTAGACCTTTAGTTGCATAACGGTCTAAAATAGGTGTAGCAACTGCGAAAGCTTGCTGTGCAGCTTCCTTGTCGCCCGCTTCAATAGCAACAACTACTTTTTTGAAGTATGTACGCATCATTGAACGACGGCTTGCGTTATGCTGACGGTTTTTTTCGCTAGTGATAGCGCGTTTTTTTGCAGACTTGATGTTAGCCAAGGTTTGCTCCTAACAATCTTAAAATAAGCTTAATTTAAAGGCCGTGGAATATGCCTTTTTTAATCGTGAATGTCAATAAAAATTTGACATACCAAGAAAAACTGCTCCTATATAACGAACATCAATTTGCCGCTCTAGCACAGTTAATACCGCTATTGTAACAAAGGCGGTGAGTTCAGCCTAGTGCTTTAGAGCGATTTATAAAAAAGACTGTGGCATAATTGGTTTTATCGTTGGTTTTAAAGCAGGTTTAGTGTGGCAAAAGGATTATTTCGTTCCGGTATGATTGTAAGTGCAATGACAATGATATCGCGTGTTTTAGGATTAGTGCGAGATGCTGTTGTCGCAAATTTACTTGGCGCAGGTGCTGCCGCCGACGTTTTTTTATTTGCTAATCGCATTCCCAACTTTTTACGCCGCTTATTTGCTGAAGGGGCATTTGCGCAAGCATTTGTGCCCGTTTTGTCGGAAATTAAACAGCAACAAGGAGACGACAAAGTCAGGCTGTTTGTTGCTCAAGCCGCTGGCACACTTGGTACTATTTTACTGGTTGTAACTATTATCGGTGTAATTGCATCGCCAGTTATTGCAGCACTATTTGGTACTGGGTGGTTTATTGAGTGGTGGCAAGGTGGCCCAGACGGTGAAAAATTTGTATTAGCCAGTAGTTTACTTAAGCTAACGTTCCCTTATTTATTTTTTGTAAGTCTTGTTGCACTCAGTGGCGCGGTGATGAATGTTTATAATCGTTTTGCTGTTGCGGCCTTTACGCCAGTGCTGTTGAATATTTCGATTATTGCCTGTGCAATCTTATTACACGATAAATTCTCGGTTGGTGCTTATTCGCTAGCCATTGGTGTGTTTGTCGGTGGAGTGGTGCAGTTATTGTTTCAATTGCCGTTTCTGTACCGAGCGAAAATGCTCAGTAAACCACGTTGGGCCTGGCAGGACGAAAATGTAAAAAAAGTCCGTAAGTTAATGTTACCGGCGTTGTTTGGGGTATCTATTAGTCAAATTAATCTACTGCTTGATACCATGATAGCGTCATTGTTAATGACAGGGTCAATTGCTTGGTTATATTATTCTGACCGGCTAATCGAATTTCCACTGGGGTTATTTGGCATTGGTATCGCGACGGTTATTTTACCTGCGCTATCTAAATTACATAGCAGCGAAAAAAGCAGCGATTTTCAGCACACCTTAGACTGGGGAGTGCGGTTTGTGATCTTTTTAGGCTTACCTGCGATGATTGGTTTGATGATCATTAGCCCGTTAATCATCTCTGTGCTATTTGATCATGGCGCGTTTAGTCAAGGTGATGTCGATCATGTTCAGGCCGTGAGTTTAGGGGTGATGGCTTACTCTGTTGGGCTTGTCAGTTTTATGTTGATCAAAGTTTTAGCGCCGGGATTTTATGCACGTCAAGACACTAAAACTCCGGTGCGTATTGGCATTATTACGCTGGTGTTGAACATGGTTTTTAATATTATGTTAGCACCGTTTATAGGTTACTTAGGATTGGCGCTTGCGACTTCAATGTCGGCCAGTTGTAATGCGTATCTGCTTTATCGTCAATTAAGCAAAGAGCAGGTTTATCAGTTTTCGCGTTTTAGTTTATTGTTTACCTGCAAATGTTTGCTCGCCGCTTTATTGATGGGGGCTGTAGTTTGGTACGCTGCGACACAGTTTTTATGGCGTCAGTGGCATTTTAGTGAGCAAGTTGTTTTATTGATAGGTTTACTCGCTCTGGCAGGGGGGGTGTACTTTTTAGTGTTGTTTTTACTCGGGGTAAGACTAAATACCATAAAAAACGTTGTTAGTGCTCAATCAGACTAAAAAAATCAACTGAAACTCGCATCTTGAGGTGGTTTGGGTATAATCGGTGATTCTGTAACCCAAGTGAAATTTTACTCGGTACATAACGCTTACAAAGGCATTAGGTGGCATGGAGTTAATTAGAGGTATCCACAATATTCGCACACAGCATTATGGTTGTGTGTTGACCATTGGTAATTTTGATGGTGTGCACTTAGGTCATGGTGAAGTACTCAATGGATTACTCAATGACGCTAAAAAATATAACTTACCGAGTACGGTAATGTTATTTGAGCCTCAGCCACAAGAGTTTTTTGCCAAAGATAATGCGCCAGCTCGATTAACGCGGTTACGCGATAAGCTAGGTCTGTTAGCAAAGTTAGGCGTTGAACGGGTAATTTGTATTAGTTTTAATCAGCAATTTGCCAATATGGAAGCAGAGCAATTTGTAACAGAGATACTGATCAACAAGTTGGGTGTCAAAGCGCTAACCGTAGGTGATGATTTTCGCTTTGGTAAAAGACGTCAAGGTGACTTTAATTTACTAAAAAAAATGGGCCTCGCGGCTCATATGGATGTAAAAAGCACCGCGAGTTTTCGGCAATTAAATGCTAGAGTAAGCAGCACCTTGATCCGCCAAGCATTAGCTGAAGGTCAGTTAGCGCAAGCCAAAGCGATGCTAGGTCATGATTACGCAATATCAGGGCGAGTGATTCATGGCTGGAAACGCGGTCGTGAATTAGGGTTTAGGACTGCAAATATTGCGTTAAAGCGGCAAGTATGCCCTGTAAATGGGGTGTTTGCGGTACAAGTAACGTTAAACGATAAAACAGTGTATGGGGTTGCAAATATTGGCAACAAACCCACATTTAATGGAACACGCGCATTATTAGAAGTTCATCTGTTCGACTTTGCGCAAGATATTTATGGACAGTTTATGCACGTGGAGTTAATTAAAAAGCTTCGCGATGAGAAAAAATTCGAGACATTAACACAATTGACGGCACAAATAGCAACTGATGTTGCTGCCGCTAAACAGTGTTTTGGTTTAAATTAGGTAGCCGATACGGAAACTAGGATTAATGAGCGACTACAAGCATACTTTGAATTTACCGGAAACGACGTTTCCAATGCGCGGCAATTTGGCACAACGTGAGCCAAAAATGCTTAAGACATGGTATGAAGACGACCTGTACGGTCAAATTCGCAACGCTAAGAAAGGTAAAAAAACCTTTATTTTGCATGACGGCCCTCCGTATGCGAACGGCGATATCCATTTAGGTCATTCAGTAAATAAAATTCTAAAAGATATTATTGTTAAATCAAAAACCTTATCTGATTTTGATGCGCCTTACGTACCTGGTTGGGATTGCCATGGTCTACCGATTGAATTAATGGTAGAGAAAAAAGTGGGTAAGCCAGGCGTGAAAGTCACGGCTGCAGAATTCCGTGAGAAATGTCGTGAATACGCTAAAAAACAAGTTGAAGGCCAAAAAGTTGATTTTAAACGTTTAGGCGTATTTGCTGATTGGGATAAGCCTTACTTAACCATGAATTTTGACTTCGAAGCAAACGCAATTCGTGTGCTTGGACGTATCATCGAAAAAGGCCATTTACACAAAGGCGCAAAGCCTGTGCATTGGTGTACTGATTGTGGTTCTGCTTTGGCCGAGGCTGAGGTTGAATATCAAGATAAGCAATCACCAGCGATTGATGTGCGTTTTGAGTTTGTTGATCAAGCAGCCGTTGTTAGTGCCTTTGATTTAAAAGCCGATCATGAAGGTAAAGGTACTGTCAGTACAGTGATCTGGACAACTACACCATGGACACTGCCAGCTAACCGTGCGGTTGCCGTGCATGCTGAACTAGAATATGCCTTAGTGCAAGTTGATGATGACGGCGCGCAGCAGCGTTTGATTATAGGGTCAGAGCTAGTTAAAGATGCAATGGATCGCTACGGCTTTAAGCACTTTCACGTATTAGGTTATGTAACGGGTTCAGCACTTGAAAATTTACAAGTGGCACATCCATTTTACGATTTTAATGTACCAGTGATTGTGGCCGATCATGTTACTACTGACTCTGGTACGGGTATCGTGCATACAGCACCTGGCCACGGTCAAGAAGATTTCGTGGCAGGTCTACAATACGGCTTAGAAGTGGCTAACCCGGTTGGTGCAAATGGTGTTTATTTACCTGACACTGAGCTTTTTGCAGGTCAACATGTATTCAAAGCCAATGCGAGTGTAGTTGATGTGCTGACTGAGCGTAATGCGCTTATGCATCACCATGCCTTAACGCACAGTTACCCGCATTGCTGGCGTCATAAAACGCCAATTATTTTCCGTGCAACGCCGCAGTGGTTCATTAGTATGGATCAAGCTAATTTGCGCCAAGATTCATTAAAAGAGATTAAAAACACTCAGTGGTTGCCAGAATGGGGCGAAAGCCGCATAGCAAACATGGTTGAAGGTCGCCCAGATTGGTGTATTTCGCGTCAACGTACCTGGGGTGTTCCAATTGCACTGTTTGTTGATAAAGACACCGGTGCTCTTCATCCTGATACTCAAGCTTTGATTGAAAAAGCAGCCTTGCTGGTTGAAAAATCCGGTATTCAAGCATGGTATGACTTAGAGCCTGCAACTTTACTTGGTGAAGCTGATGCTCAGCAATACATGAAAGTGCAAGATACATTAGATGTATGGTTTGATTCTGGTGTAACGCACGCCTGTGTGGTTGATGCTCGCGAAGATTTAGTTGGTCCAGCTGATTTATACTTAGAAGGCTCAGATCAACACCGCGGTTGGTTTATGTCATCAATGATGACGTCAGTGGCAATTAATGGTCATGCACCATATCGTCAAGTGCTAACTCACGGTTTCACTGTTGATGAAAACGGCCGTAAGATGTCAAAATCGCTAGGTAACGTTATTTCACCACAGAATGTGATGAATAAACTCGGTGCAGATATTTTACGCTTGTGGGTTGCTTCAACTGATTACACTGCAGAAATGACCGTATCAGATGAAATCTTCAACCGTTCTGCGGATCGCTACCGTCGTATTCGTAACACTAGCCGTTACTTACTCGCTAACTTAAGTGGTTTTGATCCTAAAACTGACCAAGTAGCTATTGATGACATGGTTGAACTTGATCGTTGGATTGTTGGCCGTGCGGCGCAATTACAAGATGAAATTTTGGCGGCTTACGAAAGTTACCAAATGCTCCAAGTAACGCAAAAGCTAATGAACTTCTGTACTGGTGAGCTTGGTTCATTCTATTTAGATGTGATCAAAGACCGTCAATACACAGCGAAAAGCGATAGTCATGCCCGTCGTTCATGTCAAACAGCTCTATATCATATTGCCGAAGCTATGACCCGCTGGATGGCGCCAATCATGAGCTTTACCGCGCAAGAGATTTGGCAAGCACTGCCAGGTGAGCGTGACCAATATGTGTTTACCTCAGTTTGGTATGATGGCTTAAAAGCGGTTGGCGAAGGCCAGTTTAGTAATGACGATTGGTTAACGATTCTAAACGTGCGTGTTGAAGTAAACCGTGTGTTAGAAGGTGCACGTAAAGAAGACGTGATCGGTGCGACACTACAAGCTAATGTGAATATTTTTGCCAATGCAGAGCTTGCAGCTAAATTAGCAGCTTTGGGTGATGAGCTTCGCTTTGTATTCTTAACATCTAACGTTACTGTTACAGCTGTTGATGCACAACCAGATGCAACTCAAACAACTGAAATTGATGGCTTATACATCAGCGTATCAGCTACCGACGCACAAAAGTGCGAACGTTGTTGGCATTACTGTGATGATGTAGGTGCAAATCCTGCGCATCCAGAAATTTGTGGTCGTTGTGTTAGCAACGTAGATGGCGAAGGCGAAACACGCCAATTCGCATAGGAGTAGGAAGTGAGCAAACTAGCCCAAAAAAGTGGTTTAGTGTGGCTTTGGTTAAGTTTGCTACTTTTAGTAGCAGACTTTGCCAGTAAAACACTGGTTGTTAAAACCATGAATTTACGCGAATCAATTGATATATTGCCATTTTTCAATCTAACCTATGTTCATAACTATGGCGCAGCTTTTAGTTTTTTAAGTGAAGCGGGTGGTTGGCAACGTTGGTTTTTAAGCGTTATTGCTATTTCAATCAGCGTATTATTGATCTGGTGGCTAAAGCGTTTACCTGCCACTAATAAAATTTTATGCAGTGCTTATTCGTTAGTATTAGCGGGCGCAATTGGCAACTTATATGACCGTATCAGCCATGGTTATGTGATTGACTTTCTACACTTTTATTATGAAAGCTGGAATTTCCCTGCGTTCAATATTGCCGACAGTGCGATTTGTATTGGTGCCGCATTATTATTATTTGATGCCTTTACTGGCGAAAGTCCTAAGGAGCAAAAAGCATGAGCCAAGCAGTTATAGGTGAAAAATCAGAGGTTATTTTTCATTTCTCAATTAAGCTATCGGATGGCTCTGCGGCAGATTCAACCAAAGTGCATAATAAGCCTGCAAAATTAACGATGGGTGATGGTAGTCTAACGGCTAACTTTGAAAAATGCTTATTTGGTTTAGCGTCTGGTGACAGCAAGTCATTTGAACTTGAGCCAGAAGATGCTTTTGGTCAACCAAACCCAGATAATATTTACTATGTAGACCGTAGTAAGTTTGGCCCAGAAACGCCGGCAAAAATTGGCTCTATTATTGCGTTTACTCAACCTGATGGTACCGAATTACCAGGAGTTGTTCGTGAAGTGCAGGGTGAGTCTGTGACCATCGATTTTAATCATCCGCTTGCAGGTCAACGTTTAACTTTTGAAGTTGATATTTTAGAGGTGAACGGGTAATGGAAATTTTATTGGCAAATCCGCGCGGTTTTTGTGCGGGAGTCGACCGTGCGATTAGTATCGTTGAACGTGCGTTAGATATCTTTGAAAAACCGATCTATGTGCGCCATGAAGTTGTCCATAACCGCTACGTGGTAGATGGTTTGAAAAGACGTGGTGCGGTGTTTGTTGAAGAATTGGATCAAGTGCCAGACGACAGCATTGTTATTTTTAGTGCCCATGGCGTGTCACAAGCTGTACGCAGTGAAGCTAAGCGTCGAGATTTAAAAGTATTTGATGCAACATGTCCATTGGTCACTAAAGTGCATATGGAAGTGACCCGCGCTAGTCGTAAAGGTATCGAGTGTATTTTAATTGGTCATCATGGTCACCCTGAAGTTGAAGGCACCATGGGGCAATACGATAACGCTAAAGGTGGTATTTATTTAGTTGAAACGCCTGAAGATGTTGCCAAACTAAACGTGAAAAATCCAAATAACTTATTTTATTGTAGCCAAACTACATTATCGGTAGATGATACCGCAGATGTTATAGATGGCTTAAGAAGTAAGTTTCCAGCGATTGATGGCCCACGTAAAGACGATATTTGTTACGCCACACAAAATCGCCAAGATGCGGTACGTGACCTAGCTGATAAAGTAGATGTGTTATTAGTTGTTGGTGCTAAAAATAGCTCAAATTCAAATCGGTTACGTGAACTTGCTGATAAAATGGGTACTGTTGCTTACTTAATTGATGACGCCAGTAATGTTGAAGATCAATGGTTTACTAATGTCAATGCGGTTGGTGTTACCGCGGGTGCATCAGCCCCTGAAGTGCTTGTACAACAAGTGATTAACCGCCTTAAAGAATTAGGCGGTAAACAGGTTATTGAAAACCCAGGCGAAGTAGAAAATATCGTATTTGCTGTACCCGTTGAGCTACGCTAACCTTAGCGTACTGACAGGACATTTTTAAGGAGCGCGCAATGAGCAAGTCGGTGCAAACCAATACTTTGCTTTTTGCGGCGCTGTTTAAAGAACGCGGCGTACTTGCTACCTTAGTCGTTGCGCAAGTTATCGCCACTATACTAGCTTTCGCTCCTGCAACTGCGGATGATATTTGGATCCGCCTCGGCGGGATCAGCCTGTTTTTACATCTCACATTTTTGTCTAGTCTAACTTGGCTTTACTTACTACGTAAACCACTTGCATACTTGAGTCAGCCTTGGCAATTAAGTGCTTTAATGGCTTCATTACTACTTACAACGGCGGTTTTCAGCGGATTGTTAGTGGCCTATGGAGGCGACTTTATTGCACAACAACATACTTATCAGTTTATTTTAAGAAACTTATTAGTCGCTTTTTTAGTCACCGCATTATTTATTCAATTTTTAACTATTCATTTTGAAAAAGACCAGCAAACTAATGCGTTGGCTCGCGCAGAGCTAGATGCCTTACAGGCACGTATTCGTCCGCATTTTTTATACAACAGCCTCAATACCGCAGCGGAGCTTACACATTATGATCCTCAAGCTGCAGAGCAAGCGATTTTAGCGCTCGCGGCATTATCTCAAGCGGCAATGCGAGTGGGGAAAGAGACTGCACTAAGTGATGAAATAGCACTGACTCAGCAATATATTGCGCTTGAAAGTTGGCGGTTTGCTGATCGTTTACAAGTCAACTGGCAATTACCGGAGCAATTGCCAGAGATAACTATTCCGTGCTTAACATTACAACCACTGCTAGAGAATGCTGTTTGTCACGGTGTTGAGCCTTCATTGACTGGCGCTATAATTTATGTCGAGTTACATATTAGTAAACGCTCGTTAGTCATTTTAGTTGAAAACCCAATCTCGTCGCAGCAGCAAAAACGCTCAGGAAATGGTATGGCACTGAATAATATTCGCCAGCGGTTAGATCTTTATTATCAAGGTCATGCAAAGCTGACAATGACAACACGAGGTGATATTTTTCGGGTCAAGTTAGTGCTGCCCCTGGCTATTAATAATGCCAAGGAGCAAGCATGAAGGTACTCATAGTTGATGATGAGCCATTAGCACGTGCTCGCTTACAGCGATTACTTGCTCATTACCCAGACTATAACCATGCAGCACAAGCAAGTAATGGCAACGAGGCTTTGCAACAAGTGAAGCTGCAGGCTCCTGATATTGTATTTCTGGATGTTGATATGCCTGCTATGAGCGGTTTAGAAGTTGCAACACAATTGAATAAGTTGTCTGTCCCTCCAGCTATTATTTTCGTCACCGCTCATCCTGAGCATGCCTTAGAAGCATTGCAACTCAGTGCTGCGGGTTATTTAGTAAAACCTGTGACGGAGCAAAATTTAGCAAAAGCAATAGATCAACTAGGCCGTTTAACGCGCGCCCATCTACAAAAGCAACGTCCAGCGGCAATCAGTTATCAGCTTGCGGGGGTGACACGCAGTGTGGCATTAGAGGATGTGTGTTATGTCATAGCGGAAGAGAAATACACGCGTTTAGTTTTTACTAACGGTGAGGCATTGCTTGATCAAAGCTTAAAACAACTCGAGCAGGATTATCCTACACAGTTATTACGAATTCACCGCAAGATAGTGATCAATCTGTCCCGGCTAATCGCTCTAAAAAAAGCTGAAGATGGCAGTCATGTGGTTTTATTAGAAGGTTGTAGTTGTTTATTACCAGTAAGTAGACGCGCCTATAAATCAGTAAAAGAGCATCTTTAAACACATTAAATTTTGCAGCAAAAATGCATAGTTAACCATTCATCAACAAATATAACCGTTCATCCTAACCCATCTTGTATCTACATATTATTAGCATATCCTTATAATCAGATAGTTTTATATTGGGTGTACTATGAGGTCCATCAAGCATACATCGCAACATGGTTTTACGTTAATTGAGGTTTTAATTGCGTTTGTGATTTTAAGCTTTGGCTTGCTCGGTGCGGTCGCACTACAAGCAAAAGCAAAACAAGCCAGCTTCGACTCTATGCAACGAGCAGCAGCAGTTGCTTTAGGTAATGACATTATTCAACGGATACGAGCAAATGATACACCTCAGTTAGTAAAACTTTATAAAAAAGATTTTAGAAGTAGTGAAGCTGAGGCAAACTCATCGACAACTTGTTTTAGTGGCAGTTGCGATGCAGGGGAGATTGCAAACCATGACATTGAACAATGGAAACGCGCAATACGTGCACGAGAAAATACTGGTTCTTTAGATAATGCAACAGTATGTATTAATCCTGAGGCAGTCGCTGGCACTGGAGGGAAAGGGTTTAATTTAGAAGTGATCATTACTTGGCAAGGACGCCAAGAGTTTACCGCAAATAAAGATACAGAGAGTGTTGCGTGTGGTACAGCTGATAAAAGGCGTCGCTTAGTGGTCATTACCAGCTATATTTATGTGAGGAGCTAACATGAAACAAACAGGTTTTACGCTTATAGAGGTGATGATTTCCTTGTTCATTGGTGGGCTTATACTTGGTGGTGTTATGTTTACTTATATTGGTATGAAAGTTACCACTAAAGACACTATGGCTATAGGGGAGTTACAAGAGTCTGGCCGATTAGCTATAAATATTATGCAACGAGATATTGAGCAAGTTGGGTTTTGGGGAACATTTTACGATGATTCGTTTACTTCAGCAAATACAGTCGTTAGTTCAGCTGTCAAAGCCCCTGACTGTCGTGAAGGATTAAATAATGGCAGTTTCCCAGATTTAAACAGCAGCAGTAACTTTCGCTCCATTTACGCAAAAACAGCCAAAAGTAACAATGAGCTAAATTGCATCCGCGATGCAGCTAAAGATTCTGATATTCTACAACTTAAATTTTTACAGGGAGATCCCCAGTATAATGCTGCTAATAACAGTAATAAAACGATAGACAAGGTTAATTACTTTGTTGCAGAGCAAGAAAATGCCATGTTTGTAACAGGTAAGTACACCCCTACCAACGGTAATGCCACAATATGGCCTTATAGCCATCATGTTTATTATATTTCCGAGCAAACTTATACAGTAAATAATAGAAGTATTACTGTACCTGCACTAATGCGAAAACGTTTAGTGGCTGGTTCTATGAATCCAGAAAAGGCTGGTTCTATGAATACAGAAACTATCATGGAAGGCATTGAAAATATGCGCTTTATGTTTGGTCTAGATACTACACACGATAGCCGAGTTGATACCTATAAAAGTATCGCAGATATGACACCGACTGATTGGGAGAATCGTAAAGGAATTTTAACCGTACAACTATTTTTATTGGTAAGAACACTGCAACCCGACCCTGGCATTAAAATTAATAATCAAAAATATATACTTGGAGAAGGTTCGGGTAAGCGAGAATTAACATTTGATGATAATTACAGACGCACCGTATTCACCACTACTATTCGTTTAAGTAACGTTGGGGGCAATCTATGGAAAATTTAAATATGTTACAAAATAGGCAGCAAGGAGTGGTGTTAATTGTAGCATTGATCATGGTTGTTGCCGTAACCGGTATTGCCGTTACTTTGATGAGTAGCAGTACTATTGATATTAAAATTACCAATGCCGCACAAGAGCGAGAAGTTGCTGAAAATGAATTAGTAGGCGAAGTGCAAAAAGTAATTGCAACAGAGGCAGCAAAAGGAGCTGCAAGCAGCTTTTTTCTTACACCAAATGAAACAAAAACTGATGATACCTCTGTCATTACTATAAAAGAAAAAGACATATCATTATCTGGTAGTGATATGAAAAGTATTCTTAACAACCTGAACAACGGCCAGCTAGAATTAAACTGCCCGCGTACCTATAGCTATACGGCTGGGGTTTCATGCAATATGGTGCAAGTTTCCACTACTATTGAATATGGTTCAAAAAGTAAGCATTCATTAACGATTGTTACAGGTATAGCGCAAGAAATGGCGAGTATAGGCAAGGGGATTTAAGATGAAATTCACGTTTAAAAATATATTCGCTTTGATATTAGGGTGTACTATTGCGTTACCTGTTATGGCAGAAGATATCGAACTGTACGTAAATAGAGATATAGAACTTGATGAAAAACCGCGAGTGCTATTAATTTTTGATACCTCTGGCAGTATGGCTTTCTCATCAAGTACTGGTAAAGAATGCACAGATAGATCCGAAAATCGTAAATTATGCCCTGATAGCCGACTAGAAGCTGCTAAAAGTGCTATGAAAGGTGTAATAAATGCTAATGAAAACATTGATTTTGGCTTAATGCGCTTTAATGGCACTGACGGTGGTTATATTTTAAATGGTATTGGTGATAATCAAGGTAGTATTAAAAACTCAATTGATGAGCTTACTGCTGACGGTGGAACACCGTTAGCCGAGACTCTTTGGGAAGCTTATTTATATTTGACAGGAAAAAAAGTATTCTACGGTTTATATGTAGACAGAAATACTAGAGATAAGAAAGTCGAAAAAAGAGCAACCGGGGGACAAATCATAGAAAAATGTTCTTATCAATCTATCTGGACTGGATATAGGTGGGGCTATCAATGGCGATGGATATGTAATGATGAGTGGGTTTCTAGCTATTCATATATTTCACCATTTTCAACTAGTGCTGCTGAAGCTAATCGGTGTGATAATTCAGTTAATATAATTTACATGACTGATGGTGATCCCTCTAAGAGGTATGATAATGACAATAATTTTAACCCGCAGAATGATAATGGGAGAGATAATGAAATCAGTATTGAACACAATACTTTTTTTGGAAATTTATTAAAAGATAGTGACAGAAATTATGATAATTACCTGCATCAACTAGCTAAAATTATTCATGGTAGGGAAGATTTATATCCTCAAACGCCAGATATTAATGAAACAGGACGTTTGTATACTATTGGCTTTGGCTCTGGCATGACAGAACAAGGTCAAAACTTATTAAAAGAAGCGGCTACGCTGGGTGGAGGGAAAAACATACCTGCATCAACCCCTGAAAAGTTGACAGAAGCCTTAAATCAAGCTGTTTCAGATATCAGACGTGAAAATAGTACATTTACATCCCCGTCTTTTGCAAGCAACAGTGTTGATCAAACACGCAGTAGAGATGCTATTTACCTTGCTATGTTTTACCCGGATTTAAGTACACGTTGGCGAGGTAATTTAAAAAAATTAAAAGTGTCTGGTAATACAATTATTGATGCAAAGAGCAATGCTGCACTTGATAGAGATGGGTTAATAAGTACAGATGCAGCTACATTTTGGGACGAAGATAAACCATCTGATGGGAACTCAGTGAAAAGTGGTGGTGTAAATGCGGCTCTTTTAAAAAGAACCAAAACGCGTAAAATTTTTACGGATGCAAATAGTGGAGGGCTAATTAAGTTTGACTTTGATATTCTGAAAAAAGCGTATGGTAATAAAAAGAATACTGCTACTGCTTTTAGTGTCGAACAGTCAGAAGTGGAAGATACAATTAACTGGACTCGTGGTGATGACGTTGATAATGAGAATTCATCTTCACCAGTTCGCAATGATATTTTTGGTGATCCATTGCATTCAAAACCCGTTGCCATCGATTATGGTAATGACGATATACGTATATTAATTGGCACAAACGCTGGCTTTTTACATATGTTTAAAGATGATGATGTAAAAAATGAAGTAGAAGAAAGTTGGGCATTTATACCTTCAGCACTTTTTAATATACTTAAACCACTTCGAAATAAAGAGTCAGGCAAAAAGTATGGCATGGATGGGCCAATAAGCGTGTACTCTAAAAATGAAAGTTTAGTCACTAAAGTTGATGAAAATGGTGATGAAACTTCAGAAACTATAAACGATGGTATTATAGATGCCACAGCAGGCGATAAAGTATGGGCGTTTGCAGGCATGCGACGTGGTGGTCGTAATTATTATGGTTTTGATATTACTGACCCTGACTCACCCGAATTAAAGTGGACTATCCAAGGTGGTAAAGGAGAATTTGCGAAGCTTGGTCAAACTTGGTCAAAGCCGCAAGTGGCTTTTATAAAAGCATTTGTTGATAAACCTGTATTAGTTTTTGGAGGCGGGTACGATGAAAATAAAGATACCAGTTCTGGTGAAGACTCAGTAGGTAATAATGTTTACATTGTTGATGCAACCACAGGAAAAAGACTTTGGTCACTATTGGATGATAATAGTTTTGAAGGTACGCATAGTATTGCCGCAGACGTTACATTGCTTGATTCTGATTATGATGGCTTTATTGATAGAATATACGCGGCAGATACCGGCGGTAATATCTGGCGTATTGATATGCCTGGTGATAAAGAAACAGAGTTTACTTACCATAAATTAGCTGAACTAGGCGGGAGTGTTGATAGGCGCTTTTTTTATAAACCAATGGTTGCACGAACGCTATTTAGTAAAGTTACAATAAAGGAAGGTGTTACCACTCGACTAGACACCCCATTTGATGCGATTGTTATCGGCAGTGGGAAAAGAACAAACCCTAATGACGCTGAAACAGCAGATCAATTATTTATGATAAGAGATGAAAATACAGTTACACAATCATTTTCAGATAAAAAACCAGACGTAATAAAACCAGATAATTTAATGGTAATGAATGATGATCCATTTGGTAATGCGTTAAATAACGTAACTGGCTTTATTGAATTAGAAGCAAAGCTTGGGGCAGAGTTTAAAGGGTGGCGATATAGATTAGCGGCAGGGGAAAAATCATTAGCAGCGGCAACAGTAATTGGCGGCGTTGCATATTTTACATCTTTCACACCTGCTTCAGAGTCATCGACTAAAAATCAATGCTCACTAAGTGGTGGCGGCGGTTCGCTTTATGCTTTTCATTTACATTACGGTACTAAAGTTTATGATGATTTAAAGTTTGCAACTAGTACTGAGGTACCTGATACACCGCAGCTTTATTTTGGCTCTACTTGCGTCGATAGTAATGGAAAGTGCGATGATGGTTCTTCAAAATTACCTAAAAGCCAATTCTATTTAATTGGACCGGGCATAAAAGGCGATAATGCTAAAAACCCACTGCAACCACTGGAAATTACTGGCCCAGGCTTGAACGTTGTAAATAATAAAGTACAATTAGTAAGTGATAAGGCGTTAGGTTTTGGCTTTAAAACTCGGCAAACATATATTTATAAACGCGAAGAGAATGATGAAGTTAACAATTAAGGAGATTCAAATGATAAAAAAGCAACATGGGTTTACCTTAATTGAATTAATGATTGCTGTTGCAATTGTCGGGATTCTAGCTGCAGTCGCTTTACCTAATTATAGTGAATACGTAAAGCGTGCTTCGCGCGCAGAGGCTGTAGCAGCATTATTAGACGCTGCAAATAAAGAAGAGCAGTATTTTGTAGATAATAGAGAGTATACAGAATTACTGAGTGATGTAGGGGTTCAAAGTAAGACAGAGAATAAACATTTTGAATTAACTATTAAAGTGGTTGATAAAAACACCTTCACAATCACAGCTAAACCTATAGCGGGGCCGGTAAAAGGAGACGGTGATTGCACTGAGCTTTTCATAACTGATACAGGTCTTAAAGGTGCTAAAGGCGCTAAAACAAACGACGGGGAAGATATTGATTACTGCTGGGGAAGGTAATTAAGGTTATTCTTCTTGGCATTTGTCAGTTGATTTAATGCGAATTCTGCCAGTTTGACTTACAGATAAAGCTAATCCTTCAAGATTGGCTTTATCGCTATTAGGGCAATATATAAAAGTGCCATTTTGAAAACCATTTAACGAACCATCGGGTCGAAACGTAATTGCACTACGAGGATACTCTAAACTATCTGCCTCATTTACTTTTTCAAATATACTTAATAATAGTTCGTCATCATCTAATGTAGTTGACTTATCTTTATCGATAAATAGAGACACTTGCCCTTGCCACTCGTCCTTAATGCATTTGCTCTTTTTGAGTGCGCAAAGAGTGACGTAAGTGTCATTTTCAATTGCATATAAACGGCCATAATTAATATTTCGATAGAGTAAGTTTATATGATTATTCAAGCGGTTATTAGCTAAAAAGTCAGGATAAAACCACATCGAAAGCTGACTAATGATACTGACAATGGCCACAGTGACCATAAGCGCTATTAGCGTTAGACCTTTATTTTTTAATAATAACTTCATCCTTGAAGTCCCGAATTAATAAGCTATCAACTCAGTTTAGTAAATAACAAAAATATGTCCAAGTTGGTCGGTGTTTTTTTAATCGCACTTTGTTAATGTTTCACCAACATAAAATGATGTGCCTGATTGAGATACTGTTAACGCTTTATTATTTTTATTATCACTGTTTGGACAGTAAATAAAATCTCCGGGGTTATAAGATATCAAACCACTGGTATCAAAGCGTAACATTCTTTCATTGCCCGTGAACTTGAGTTTGTCATTATGACTTATTCGTTCAATAACACTAATTAATGAATCTTCTGATGCCAGGTATGTCGCTTTTTTATCTTCTCGATCATTTTTAGTAGTTAGTTTATCAATGAAAATAACAATAGTTGTATCTCCGTCCCATGTTTCTTTACATTCAAAAGAGTCATTTTTGTTTTTGAAATCTTTATATGAAACTGGACATATTATAACTATTTCATCAGTGCTTGCGGCTTGTGAACGGGCAAAGCTAATATTGCGCTTGAGATCGAGTAAAAAATTTTCGGCCCTATTTTCTTCAAGCATGTCACTGCTATCCCATAAAGCTATCGTAGCAACAATACCGACAATAGCGATAGTGACCATTAATTCTAAAAGTGTAAAACCACGTTGTAACTTATTCATATACATCCTAAGGTATTAGGTAACTCACAAAATAGTGATACTAAAAAATCATATTGTGAGTATAGTTGCTAGGTTTTTTAATAATCATACCATTGCTGACGATTAAATCACCGTAATTCAATTGCTTTGTTTGCTATGAAGTGCAGGATTGTCTAAAATCGACTCAATTGGCAATATAAGAGTAGCGACTAATAATGAAGAAAATTGAAGCAATAATTAAACCATTTAAACTTGATGATGTTCGTGAAGCGTTGTCTGATGTAGGTATTACTGGCATGACCGTCAGTGAAGTGAAAGGTTTTGGCCGTCAAAAAGGGCATACTGAGCTTTATCGTGGTGCTGAATACATGGTTGATTTTTTACCAAAAGTAAAACTTGATATTGTCCTTGGTGATGACGATGTTGACCGTGCTATTGAAGTGATCGTTAAAACAGCACAAACAGGTAAAATTGGCGATGGTAAGATTTTCGTCACTGACGTTGAGCGTGTGGTACGTATTCGTACTGCTGAAGAAGATGAAGACGCGATTTAATTTATTATCTGAGATTAAAAGTCAGACATAAAAAAGGCGCTACTTATAAACAATCAGTAGCGCCTTTTTTGTATATGTTAATTTATTTCTTTTTATTTAACTCACGGGTCATTTTAGCGTGTTTACTTAATTCTGGTAAACCAAGCTTGTTGTAGCTTTTTTCCATCATTTCCAGTGCATTATCTAAGTAACTACTTTGAGAATAATGCTCTACGACGTACTTACCGCGATTTGCTGCTGCTAAGTAAGCTTCACGTTCATAGTAGTAATCAGCAACTTTCAACTCGTAACGTGCCATTTTGTTGAGTAACCAAACTAAACGTCTTTTTGCTTCAGGGGCATAGCCACTGTCAGGGAAGCGATTGACTAAGGTTGATAAATCAGTAAAGGCAACACGGGTACGATTAGCATCACGGTCGGCTCTATCAACACCAAAATACTCTTGGAATGCGTTTTTATCGGCTTTAATATTTACTAAACCACGCATGTAGTACATATAGTCTAAATCTTTGTGGTTTGGATTTAGGCGAATAAAACGGTCAATTGTTGCAAGCGCTTGTTCAGTATTACCCGCTTGATAATGGGCGTAGACTAAATCCATTTGTACTTGTTTTGACATAGGGCCAAACGGATAGCGTGAATCAATCGCACTCAAAAGCTCAATTGCACGCGCGTATAAGCCTGAATCAAGTGTTTGTTTGGCATCATCATACAACGCTTGCGCTGATTTATTAGGAACGCGTTGGATATCTTCTGCATCAGGTGCTGACGAACAGGCACCTAAACCAAGTAATGAAACTGTAAAAACAATGGCGAATGCACGTTTCCCTATTCTATTTATCATTTTATTTGTTACCTTCGATGTCTTCGGCTAGGCCAAGTGGGTAAAACCGAGTAAACTATGCTTATTATATAATGCTTTTATTAAAAGCGATTCTAACCCAGTCGAGCACAGCTTGCACTGGTAAATTGGGTAAAGTTACTAATGTCAGAGCAAATTTCTCTTCAAGCCGAGGTGCCAACTGAGTTAGGCGGTAAACGTCTAGACCAAGTATTGGCGCAATTGTTCCCTGATTATTCACGTTCACGTATAAAAACGTGGATTTTGGATGATAAAATCACCGTGGATGGTGAAATTTTAAACACCCCGAGAGAAAAACTCTTTGGTGGTGAAACAGTCAATGTTGAAACTAGCATTGAAGCCCCACGTGAATATCTAGCGCAAGATATCAAATTAAACATCGTTTATGAAGATGATGATATTTTGGTTATCAACAAACCTATGGGTTTAGTTGTGCACCCTGGTGCCGGTAATCCTGATGGCACAGTGCTCAATGCATTGTTGCATCATTATCCAGATATCATTAATGTTCCGCGCGCAGGTATTGTGCATCGTCTAGATAAAGATACTACCGGTTTGATGGTGGTAGCTAAAACAATTCAGGCGCAAACACATTTAGTTAAAGCATTACAAAAGCGTGAAAACTTCACGCGTGAATATGAAGCAATTTGTAATGGCACCATGACCGCAGGTGGTATGGTTGAAAAACCAATTGGTCGCCATCCTACGCAGCGTACACACATGGCTGTGCATGAGCAGGGCAAACCAGCAATTACGCATTTTCGTGTCGCTGAAAAATTCCGTGCGCATACGCGATTACGTCTTCGTTTAGAAACTGGCCGAACTCACCAAATTCGTGTGCATATGGCATTTATCAATCATCCATTGATTGGTGATAAAGCCTATGGCGGTCGTCCACGTCCACCAAAAGGTGCAACACCTGAATTGTTCCAAATGTTACGTGAATTTAATCGTCAAGCTTTGCACGCAGTAAAGCTAAGTATCGCACACCCAATTACGGGTGAAATGATGACTTGGCAGGCGCCAATTCCTGATGACATGGTTGCCATGACGCATGTACTTCGTGAAGACACCAAAGCTAATCCAAATATCGATTTTTAAGCTGCTTTAATGCTTTATCCTAATTGGACAGCGCCAACCAATGTAGGTGCTCTCAGTACAACTCGTCAGGGCGGTGTATCGCATGCGCCTTTTATGAGTTTAAACTTAGGCCTACATGTGGGCGATGATCAGCAAGCGGTATTAACGAATCGCGCACTTTTAGCTGCTCAGCTTCCTAAAGCACCGGTGTGGCTTAATCAGATCCATAGCAGTGAAGTCGTTGTTGTGGATGAGTATTTTGACCCACAGGCTAATTATGATGCGGATGCGCTGTATACCCGATTAAAAAATCAACCACTGGCAATTATGACAGCAGATTGCTTGCCGGTTTTACTTACCAGTGAAAGTGGTGATGAGGTGGCTGCTATTCATGGTGGCTGGCGCGGTTTGCATGCGGGTATTATCGCTAATACTTTGCGTCACTTTAGCAGCCCTGCAGAACAAATTATAGCGTGGTTAGGTCCTGCCATAGGTGCTGCAAAGTTTGAGGTTGGCAGTGAAGTAAAAGCGCTTTTCTGTGAACAATCAGCATCTCATCACACTGCATTTGTGGCGCAGGCGGATGGTAAATATTTAGCGGATATTTATCTGCTCGCAACCACACAGCTTATTAATCTAGGCATAAGAAATATTAGTGGTGGTGAGTACTGTACAGTTAGCAATAGCGAACAATTCTTCTCATACCGTCGAGATGGTCAAACAGGCCGTATGGCTTCTTTGATCTGGCGCAAGTAATAGTCTATTCAGTGAGTATATTTTCTCCTAAGCCTTGATCAAAGTGCCGAGCATACCCATTAATTAAGTAATTAGTTTTTTTAATAGGTAACCCCTTATGCGTTTAGATCGATTTACCAGTAAATTTCAATCTGCGCTCTCTGACGCTCAGTCATTAGCGCTTGGTCGTGATCATCAATTTATTGAACCAGTACATTTAATGTATTCACTCTTGCAGCAAAGTGGCTCAAGTGTGCGTGCGTTATTAGCCCAAGCCAGTGTGAGTGCCGATGAACTTAATACTAAGTTATCACAAGAGATAGAAAAGCTATTTAAAGTGGAAGGTGTTGGCGGCGACGTGCAGTTGTCAAATAACATGGTTTCACTGATCAACTTATGCGATAAGTACGCGCAAAAGCGTAAAGATAAATACATCTCCAGTGAGTTATTTGTATTAGCAGCGTGTGATGATAAAGGGCCATTGGGTGATATCTTCCGCGCTTTAAATATGACCAGCACTAAAATAGAAGCAGCAATACAAGCTATTCGCGGTGGTCAAAAAGTTGATGATCCGAATGCTGAAGATACCCGTCAAGCGCTGAAAAAGTTTACTATCGATTTAACTGAGCGTGCAGAGCAAGGTAAACTTGATCCTGTTATTGGCCGCGATGATGAAATTCGCCGCACCATTCAAGTATTACAACGGCGTACTAAAAATAACCCCGTGTTGATTGGCGAACCCGGTGTCGGTAAAACCGCTATAGCTGAAGGGCTCGCGCAGCGTATTATAAATGGCGAAGTGCCTGAAGGCTTGAAAAACAAACGTGTGTTATCGCTTGATTTAGGAGCCTTGGTGGCCGGTGCAAAATACCGTGGTGAGTTTGAAGAACGTTTAAAGTCAGTGCTTAATGAATTGGCTAAAGAAGAAGGCCAAGTGATTCTGTTTATTGACGAAATTCATACTATGGTGGGCGCCGGTAAATCTGATGGTGCAATGGATGCGGGTAATATGCTCAAACCTGCATTGGCTCGAGGTGAACTGCATTGTGTCGGTGCTACAACCCTTGATGAGTATCGTAAATATATTGAAAAAGATGCCGCTTTAGAACGTCGTTTTCAAAAGGTGCTTGTTGAAGAACCATCAGTAGAAGATACCATAGCGATTCTTCGAGGCTTGAAAGAGCGTTACGAGTTACATCACTGTGTTGAAATTACCGATCCAGCCATTGTTGCCGCAGCGCATTTATCGCACCGCTACATTAGCGATCGCCAGCTACCGGATAAAGCCATTGATTTAATTGATGAAGCGGGTTCGTCTATTCGCCTACAAATCGATTCAAAACCAGAATCATTAGATAAATTAGAGCGCCGTATCATCCAGCTAAAACTCGAAGATAATGCACTTGCTAAAGAGAAAGATGACGCCAGTCAAAAGCGTCGTTCTGAGATGCAGGAGCTGATCACCGATCTTGAAGCCCAGTACCGTGAACTTGATGAAGTATGGACAGCTGAGAAAGCCTCTTTGCAAGGTACTCAAGTAATTAAGGCTGAACTTGAGCAAGCGCGATTAGACTTAGATGTTGCTCGTCGTGCCACTGATCTACAACGTATGTCAGAGTTGCAATACGGCCGCATTCCAGAGTTGGAACGTAAACTCGACTTAGCTTCACAAGCTGAAATGCAAGAAATGAGCTTACTTAAAAACCAAGTGGGTGAAGATGAAATTGCTGAGATACTTTCACGTTGGACTGGCATTCCTGTATCGCGCATGCTTCAAGGTGAGCGTGAAAAACTGCTGCAAATGGAAGAACATTTACACCATAAAGTGATCGGTCAAGACGAAGCCGTAGTCGCAGTGGCGAATGCGATTCGTCGTTCACGGGCAGGGCTTGCAGATCCAAATAGGCCAATCGGTTCGTTTTTATTTTTAGGCCCAACCGGGGTCGGTAAAACTGAGCTGACTAAAGCGTTAGCTGGATATATGTTTGATACTGAAAGCGCGATGGTGCGAATTGATATGTCTGAGTTTATGGAAAAGCACTCAGTTGCTCGCTTAGTTGGCGCGCCTCCGGGCTATGTTGGTTATGAAGAAGGTGGCTACTTAACAGAAGCTGTTCGTCGTCGTCCATATTCTGTAATTTTGCTTGATGAAATCGAAAAGGCACATCCTGATGTATTTAATATTCTGCTGCAAGTGTTAGATGATGGTCGTTTAACGGATGGCCAAGGTCGTACTGTTGATTTTAAAAATACAGTGATCATCATGACCTCAAATTTAGGCTCAGATATTATTCAAGAGCAAACCGGTAACAACGATTATGCAGCGTTAAAAGAAAAAGTGATGGGGGTTTTGGTTAATGAGTTTAGACCTGAATTTATTAATCGTATTGATGAAACCGTAGTATTCCACCCACTTGCTAATGAACATATCAAAGAGATTGCAGATATTCAGTTAAGCAAGTTACGTGAGCGCCTAACAGGAATGGGTTACTTGTTACAAATAAGTGATGCAGCTCTTGATCGAATTGCAGCCAGTGGTTTTGATCCGGTTTATGGTGCACGACCACTCAAACGGGCTATTCAACATACCATTGAAAACCCATTATCGCAGAAGTTACTCGCAGGTGAATATCAAAGTGGTGACATGATAGTAATTGATGCTGACGAAAATGGTTTAGTGTTCTCATCACGCTAACTGATTAACTGAGTTTTAAGGCCAGTGAATATGCTGGCCTTAAACTCGCTGCGAATAAAAAGTTATAAAGTAAATATTAAAGATAAACCCCTATCATTTAGCCGCGCTTAATTAAACCTTAAAAGTCAGTAAAATATCGTTAACTTTACGTGAGCCTTCGACAAGCTGTGCAGCACCTTTAGCGACATTAAAGCTCAACGTTAAGTTCTCGTCACTGTAACCTTTTATTTGTGTAATGTTGTCGCTAATATCGAGGCTGACAGTTTGTTGTTGCTCGGCGGCAGCAGATATTTGTGTCGCTAGTTGCGATATTTCACTTATTTGCGCGAAGATGCTATCCAGTTCAACTTGGGTATGTCCGGTGGTATTTACACATTCATCGGCTTGCGCCTTGGTGTTTTTCATGACCGTGGACCAGCTAAACAGGGTATCTTGAATTTCTTTAATAGAGCTATGAATTTGTGCAGTAGCACGTTGAGTACGAGAAGATAATGCACGCACTTCATCGGCAACTACCGCAAAGCCTCGGCCATGTTCACCAGCACGCGCGGCTTCAATTGCAGCATTTAATGCCAGCAAATTGGTTTGCTCTGCAATGCCTTCGATTTCAGTCATTACTTGACCTATTTTATCCGCCTCGGTTGCAAGGGAATTTGCGGTACTTGCCGCTTGTTCAACTTGTAAAGCAAGATCAGACACCATGGCACTATTGTCTGCAATGTGTAGTTTTATATCAGTGCAGCTTTGGTAAGTAATATTTACTTTTTCAGCGGTATGATGAGTGTTGCCCGATATTTCACCTATGGTTGCGCTCATTTGTGACATGGCGGTGGCTATTTGACCAAGGCGTTGTCCTTGTGCGGCAATGCCTTTTTCAGTTAATGCTGATTGTTGGTCTAGATTAGCCGCAATACCGGTAAACGTGACAGTCGTATCTTTTACTCGTCCTAATACGGTACGTAATTTAGCATTAAGCATTTGCTGGTTATATTCACTAATACTAAATGGATAATGGCCGACATAGACATAGCGGGATACAGAATCATTATCTACCTTGAGCTGTTTCAGTACTGCTGGTGTGAAAACTAATTCATCATAATTTAATAGCATAATTAGTAAACTAAATAGCGCGGTTATCAGTGCAACAGAAATAGATACAAAAGCTGCTAATAGTACTAAACCAATTAAGCCAATCAGTAGGGCTGCACTTTGGCGAACACCGACCCATTCACGCCAAGAAGACAATGATTTACCGGCATTTATTTTAGTGTATAGGCTTTGTGCTCGTCGTTTTAGTTGTTCGCTCGGTTTTGTTCGTACTGATTGATAGCCAACGAGTTGACCATGTTCAAAAATAGGAGTAACAAATGCATCAACCCAATAATAGCGGCCATCCTTGCAGCGATTCTTTACCATCCCGCGCCATGAATGGCCTTGTTTAAGTTTTTCCCACATTTCTTTAAATGCCGCTTTGGGCATATCTGGGTGGCGAACAATATTATGATTTTTGCCAATGAGTTCTTCAAGGTTGAAGCCAGCGATATTGCAAAATTCTTTATTCGCATAGGTTATCACTCCACGTACATCTGTAGTGGAGACGAGCTCCTGGTGATCTGAAAAGGTGACTTCTTCGTTTATTAACTGCTGACCCCGACGCATAGGTAGTCCTTAAACATGCTTTATTATTAGTGATGATTATAAAGTTCATACAAATGTAATGATAGCAGGTTCAGTGATCACAGGAGTAAAATAGCTATTAAATAGCTTTTTAATGATCTAAAACAAAGAAACTTGCAAAAAGTGCGCGGGTAATAGCTTAATATATAAATAGATATCATTGCTCTAGTACGAGCAATGAGTAAATGTCAGCAATGAGTTGCACATAATAAGCAAACATTTAATTAGTCAGTATCTTGCATTACTGTGGTGTCATTAAAGCAATTGTATATTAGCTCTTACAATGGCAAGATTAGTAAATATTTGGCTATTATAGCTTGGCTGCCCGCAGCAAGTTTGCTTTACAAACATACGGTGACCTTCTTGGAAAATAGTGGAAATTAGAGTTATGCCACTATTAAACCTTGAGTATTATCAATTTGCCCCCATTGACTTATGATTAGGCCACGTGGCTCGAGGAAGCATTTTTGACTACACATGATTTAACTAAAGCGTTAGCAGCGCTAGCCCCAGAACAGCATAAATACGCAATTAAAGGCATTCAACGCGGTATTGAAAGAGAAGCGTTGCGGATCAAGCCAAACGGTGTAATTTCACAGCAAGGTCATCCAAAAGGGGTTGGTTGTGCGTTAACTAACGGGCATATCACAACTGATTTTTCTGAGTCTTTACTAGAGTTTATAACACCCGTTAGTGAATCTGTTGAAGAAACGTTAAATCAGCTGCAAGACTTACAAAAGTTTACCCTATCACAGATGGGCGATGAATTATTATGGCCTATCAGTATGCCGTGTTTTATAGAACATCAAGATGACATTGTATTAGCTCAATTTGGTGATTCTAATATTGGACGCATGAAAACCTTGTACCGCGAAGGTCTTAAAAATCGTTATGGCAGCATGATGCAAGCGATTGCCGGTGTGCACTTTAATATATCGTTTCCAGAGTCATTTTGGCAGAGTTTAAAAACGATTAAAGGCGATACTGGCTCATTACAAGAGTTTATTTCGGCTGGTTATTTAGGACTGATCCGTAACTTCAAACGAGAACTATGGTTGATCAGTTATTTATTTGGTGCATCGCCAGCGCTGTGTAATTCATTTTTACAAGGGCGCAGTACGGATCTTCCTTTTAAAAAGCTAGGTAAAGGTACGCTTTATCTTGAAGTGGGTACAGCTTTGCGCTTAGGTAATTTGGGTTATACCAACAGTGCTCAGTCATCACTAAAAGTACTGTATAACTCACTAGATGAATATGTAGCAGGATTAAAAAGTGCGATTCATTCACCGTCAGATATTTATGGTCAGCTTGCTGATTATAAAGATGCCCAGCCTAAACAATTGAATAAAAATGTATTGCAGATTGAAAACGAATTTTATTCGCCAATTCGTCCTAAGCGCAATGCTAAAAGTGGTGAAACACCGACTGACGCACTGTTACGTGGCGGTATTGAGTATATTGAAATCCGGGCTCTAGATGTAAATCCATTTGCAGCAACGGGAATTGATATTGAGCAAATTCATTTCCTAGATGTTTTTCTAACTTATTGCTTATTGAAAGATTCTCCAACAATGGATTGGGATTCGCAACAGCGGAGCACCGAAAATTTAGATACGGTTGTAAGCCAAGGTCGCGCTTTAGAAGTGATGCTAAATCGCTCTGGTAGTTTACGCAGTCTAGCAACGTGGGGAGCAGAGATCTTCGTACAGTTACAACAAGTTGCAGCCTATATGGATAATGCTTACGGCGTTAGCTATTACAGCGAAACGATTACTCGATTAAGCCAATGGATAGCAGATCCTGAATTAACATACTCAGGGCGCTACGTTAGTCAACTGAAAGGGTCTGGTATTGATAATGGTTATTTTGCCTTATCGTTGGCAAAAAGTTACCAGCAACAACATCAAGATACGCCATATAAAGTGTATTCAGACAGCTATTTAAAACAACAAGCAGAACAGTCAGTTATTGCTGAACGCGAGTTGAAAGCCGCTGATAATCAAACATTTAATGCATTTTTAGATGATTATTTTGCCACTAAGTAAGTTTGTAGCTAAATAAGCAGGCAAAAAAACGCAGCCCAAGTTGGCTGCGTAAAGATTCTTCAGGGATAAACAATGCTAAACTGCGCATTCATAAAATAAGACTTATACTTTTATAAAAAGTTCAGCGAGCAACAAAAAAAATGAAAAATAGTTTAATTATTTTATCGCTGGGGGCTCTGTTAACTGGTTGCGCAACAGCCCCTCCAAAGCAACCTAATGATATATGTAAAATTTTTGAAGAAAAAAGCGATTGGTACTATGACGCAAAAGATGCCCAAGAAAAATGGGGCTCACCTAAACATGTACTAATGAGCATGATGTATCAAGAAAGCTCCTTTAAACACGATGCTGCACCGCCAATGGAATACTTTTTGTGGGTTATTCCCACAGGGCGAGCAAGTTCAGCTTACGGCTACTCACAAGCAAAAACTCCCACCTGGTCTGATTATATTCGTGAAACGGGTAATAGCGGCGCAGATCGCGATGATTTTGATGACGCTATCGACTTTATGGGCTGGTTTGTTTATAAGACTCATAAAGTTAATGGCATCTCGAAATGGGATGCCTACGCGCAATACCTAAATTACCACGAAGGCTGGGGCGGTTATAAACGCGGCACCTATAAAAATAAAAAGTGGTTAATGGCAGTGGCTAATAAAGTAAAAAATCGTGCAAGTCGCTATGCGGCTCAGCTTAAACGTTGTGAAGACGATTTAGATAAAGGGTGGTTAGAAAGGTTATTTAGCTGATCTGACAAGATTCAAGATTTTAAAAAGCCCGCACAGCGGGCTTTTTAGTATTAGTTTATTTCCCTGGGAATTGATGAATATGTACATCGCGCTGTGGGAATGGAATGGTAATATTTTCTTTATCGAAGGCAATTTTAACGCGTTCGTATAAACCAAAATACACTGGCCAGTAATTTTCAGAATCAACCCATGCCCAGACCAACATGCCGATATGGCTATCGCCATGCTGACTTACATGCACAACCGGTTGTTTTGCTTCATCTTTGAGTACTAACTCGTAGCTATTTAACACGCCCATTAGTACTTCTCGCGCTTTAAGCACATCATCACTGTAGCTAATACCAAACTCAATATCGACGCGGCGAGTTGGTTCTGCAAACTTGTTTTTTACACAGCCATTAGAAAGTGCACCATTTGGGATAATAATTTTTTCATTATCATAAGTGAGTAGTACGGTAACAAATATTTGAATTTCAACCACTTTACCCATATAGCCTTGGGCTTCAATGACATCACCAATTTTAAATGGTTTAAAAAATAAGATCAGCACACCACCGGCGAAATTCGCTAGGCTGCCTTGTAATGCCATACCGACCGCTAAGCCTGCAGCACCGAGCATAGCAATGAACGAGGTTGTTTCTATACCAATCATTGATGCGACTGAGATCAGTAATAGCAACTTTAAAATAACCGATAAGAAGGAGACCAAAAAATGACTTAATCCGGCTTCAAATTTTACCTTTGCCATTGATTTTTCAGCCATACTGGCAATACGGCCAACAAACCACCAACCAACAATTAAAACAAAGATTGCCAATAAAAATCGAGGGCCATAGGTCATTAGCATTTCAATCGCTTTGGTGTACAGGGTCTCGATAGAGATATCTTCCATTGCATTTTCCACATCTATAAAGTTACAAATATAATAGCCTAATAATTAACACTTTATAGAGAATAATGAACAAAAAATTTGTTGCGGGGATGAGCTGAGGGAGTAGAGTAACCATAGGTTACTCTACAGATATTGCTTATATTTTGCGCTTGTTCGCTTGAATGCGCACCAGTTTGATCATGTTCTCTTTTACTTCAACAACTTCAATCGGATAGCCTGCAATACGCAAACTCAAGTTGGCATCAGGAATGTCTTCTAAGTATTCGACAATTAAGCCACTTAATGTTTTCGGGCCATCAAGAGGGAACTCCCAATCCATTTCTTTGTTTAGATCGCGTACGTTAGCACCGCCATCAACTAAAAATGAGCCATCATCTTGTGACACAACTTCTTCACTTGGAGTACGTGTTTGCGTAGTGGTAAAGTCACCGACCACTTCTTCAAGAATATCTTCGAGGGTAACTAATCCTTGAATATCACCATATTCATCAACTACTAAACCGATACGCTCTTTTGATTGCTGAAATTTAAATAGCTGAGTATTGAGCGACGTACCTTCAGGAATAAAATAAATCTCACGAACTGCGCGAAGCAATGATGGTTTATCAAATTGCTCTTTTGTTAATAACCGCAGTGCATCCCGTGAGTGAATAAAGCCTACCGCATCATCAATTTGGTCGCGATATAAAAGTACTCGCGTGTGTTGTGCATGGGTAAGCTGTTTACTAATTAGTTTCCAGTCATCATTGATATCAATGGCAACAATTTCGTTGCGCGGGATCATAATATCTTCGACAGTGACTTGCTCTAAATCTAAAATGGAGGTCAACATACTTTGGTGACGCGCGGGGATCAGCGCACCCGATTCATTCAGCACCGTTTTTAATTCTTCTTTACTCATGCTGTGCTCATCTATTTGTGCAGCACTAATACCAAATAGGCGTAATATACCATTGGTCATCCAGTTAACGACGACGACAAATGGAAAGAGAATTTTTAGTAACCCTTTGAGTATCACCGAACTAGGAAAGGCAACTTTTTCAGGGTAAAGCGCAGCTAGCGTTTTAGGCGTTACTTCTGCAAATATAAGCACGACTAAAGTTAGTGCGCCAGTGGCAATAGCGATACCTAAATCACCATATAAACGAATACCGATAATGGTTGCAACCTGCGCGGCAGCAATATTCACCAAGTTATTACCGATAAGGATAAGGCCAATAAGTCTATCAGGACGGCTCAAAAGTTTGTTGACACGCTTTGCTGCGCGGTGATTTTCTTTAGCAAGGTGGCGTAAGCGGATTCTGTTAATTGACATAATGCCCGTTTCAGAACCAGAAAAATATGCAGAACAAAGTATGAGTATTCCAAGTATTATAAACAAAACACTTGTAGAGATGTCGTCCAAAGAAGGATCCTTTTTTATTTAACCAATGCGTATTAAGCGGGAGTGAGCTGCCTGAGTCAAGTTAAAACTTATTCAGGATCACCTCTTGCACAAAACGACTGCCAAAATAAGCCAGCGTTAAAACAAAAGCAGCAGCCATGATAGCTAGTACGACCGGTTTCCCACGCCAGCCTTGCTTTAAGTGACCAATTGTCACCGTTGCAAACATAGCCCAAGCAATTAATGATAAAACAGTTTTATGAATAAATTCACTAGCAAACATGCCATCAAGAAAAATAAAACCAGATAATAACGCTAAGGTTAACAAAACCGTGCCTAGCGTTAATAAGTGATAGAGTTGGCGTTCAACCACCATTAATGGCGGTAAATGGCTATGCACAATCGCTAAGTCTTTTCGTTTTAAGCGTTTATCAATAAAGTAAAACTGTACGCCATATAAAGTGGCAATAATTAACACACAGTATGCAAGCAGGGAAAGCGAAATATGAGTGACTAAACCTATTTCAACATCAATACTTTGCAATAAAATATGATGCGGGATAAATAAGCTGGCAATTGTTAGCAAAGCAGCAAAGCCATAGACAACAGGCAGTAATAATGTGGCAGGGAATTTTAATGACACTGTAGTGACAGAGACCACAATCACCCAGCAGGTTAATAGTGATACATTAACAATACTTAAATCTTGGCCATCGGCGCGAAACACTGAATTCACCAGTAATAACATGTGCGCTAAAATTGCCACCGTGCTGAGGATAACCGTCAGCTTTTGGCTCGGACCTTGTTGGTGAAATAACCGAGACAGCACGTGAGACGTCGCGAAGATATAAAATAAACTGGCAATAATAGTTAAACTAATAATCAGCATAGTGCTTGGGCCACTCAATTTGAGTCAAATATTCCTTGTTAGAGTAATGGCATTGTATTTTATAGTGAGGCAAATGCATAGAGTTTGTAAAAAGAAACTCAAACAGCTCACTTGAACACTGTATTGTGCGCCACCATTTACGGTATACTGTTTTTAATTAAAATTTTAATAATACTGATTATATGAAATCAGCGCTATTAATAGTAAGTGCTAAACTTGCGGCAATAACGTTGGTTGGGAAATTGGTATATCACGTTTGATCGGAACCTTTACATGTTTGAGAACCTCCAAGAACGATTAGGTAAAACCTTAAAGAATATCAGCGGCCGTGGACGCCTTACTGAAGACAATATAAAAGATACACTACGCGAAGTGCGTATGGCTTTTTTAGAAGCCGACGTCGCTTTACCCGTTGTTCGTGAGTTTGTTAAACAAGTTAAAGAGCGCGCGGTAGGTATTGAAGTAACTAAGAGCCTAAGTCCTGGGCAAGTGTTCATTAAAATCGTTCGCGAAGAGCTTGAAAAAGCCATGGGTGAAGCAAACGAAGAGTTGAGCCTAAACGCACAACCGCCAGCCGTTGTAATGATGGCGGGTCTGCAAGGTGCGGGTAAAACGACCAGTGTTGCTAAGCTTGCCAAATTCTTAAAAGAACGTAAAAAGAAATCAGTATTAGTAGTCAGTGCCGACGTTTATCGTCCTGCGGCTATTAAACAGTTGGAAACACTGGCCGATGAAGTAGGTGTTGAGTTTTTCCCAAGTGACATTTCACAACAGCCGGTTGATATTGCGAAGGCAGCTATTTCTCATGCGAAAAAGAAATTTATCGATGTTGTATTAGTTGATACCGCAGGTCGTTTGCATGTTGATAATGACATGATGGACGAGATTAAAAATCTTCATCATGCTATTAACCCAATCGAAACCTTGTTTGTGGTTGATGCCATGACGGGTCAAGATGCTGCCAATACTGCCAAAGCGTTTGATGAAGCATTACCTCTGACCGGTGTGATACTAACCAAGACCGATGGTGATGCGCGCGGTGGTGCTGCACTATCAATCCGCCATATTACCGGCAAGCCTATTAAGTTTATGGGTGTTGGTGAGCGCACTGATGCGCTTGAGCCTTTCCATCCAGATCGTATCGCATCGCGTATACTTGGTATGGGGGATGTACTTTCATTGATCGAAGAAGTCGAAATGAAAGTCGATAAAGAGCAAGCTGCAAAAGTTGCTGAAAAAGTTTTTAAAGGTGATGGCTTTACTCTTGATGATTTTGCTGATCAATTAAAGCAAATGAAAAGCATGGGCGGCATGATGTCAATGCTTGATAAATTACCTGGTATGCAAAACCTGCCTGATGCAGTGAAAGGTCAGATGGGTGATAAAACCTTTATTCAGATGGAAGCGATCATCAGCTCAATGACGAAAAAAGAGCGTGCACGTCCAGAGATCATTAAAGGCTCTCGTAAAAAGCGTATTGCAGCGGGCTCTGGTACGCAAGTACAAGAGATCAATAAGCTGTTAAAACAGTTTACGCAGATGCAAAAAATGATGAAAAAAATGAAAGGTAAAGGCGGCATGATGAAAATGATGCGCGGCATGAAAGGCATGTTACCACCAGGAATGATGGGTGGCGGTGGCCCTAAATTTTAATGTTTTAACTGACGCCATGCAGATGTAGCTAATCAGTTAACTAAAAAGAGAGGCAAATAGCCTCTTTTTTTGTAGATAAATTATGCGTTGAAAGTTCTATATAGCCTGATTTAACGCGTAGATCATAGTTTAATCAACTTAACAGTCATTTCGAGTCACTTCTTACTTGCATTGTTGCTAAAAACTCGTACAATTCCCCAGCTCCCCATACTGGGGAGTAAATCTTATTAATGAAAACAGTCAATCTATTTAGAGGACGGTATGGTAACTATTCGTTTGCAACGTGGTGGCGCTAAAAAACGCCCTTTCTATCAAATTGTGGTTGCGGATAGCCGTTTCTCGCGTGACGGTCGCTTCATCGAGAAAGTAGGCTTTTTTAACCCAATTGCTAGTGGTCAAGAAGAAAAAGTACGTTTAGATTTATCTCGTGTAGAACACTGGGTAGGTCAGGGCGCATCTCTTTCAGATCGCGTAAATAAGTTAGTTAAAGACGCTCGTAAAGCGGCTTAATAGGCGTAAGTGTAACCATGAGTCAAGAGAACACCTCATCAATAATTGTCGTAGGAAAGCTCGGTGCCCCATATGGTATAAAGGGCTGGCTTAAGGTACATTCATTTACTGATGATCCCATAGGGATCTTCGATTTCAGCCCGTGGTTGATAGGGCAGCAAGGTAAATGGCAGACCTTAGAAGTGGTCGACTGGCGTCGCCACAACAAAGGCTTTATCGCTAAATTTGCGCAAGTAAACGATCGAGACGAAGCAATGGCTTATACCCATGCAGAAATCTCAATGGATGCAGCGCAATTACCAGAACTCCCGCAAGGTGAGTTCTATTGGCGAGATCTCATTGGCATGTCTGTTGTAACCGATAAAGGTTATGACTTAGGCATAGTTGATGACCTGATGGAGACAGGCTCAAATGACGTATTGGTTGTGAAAGCAAACAATAAAGATGCATTTGGCCAAGCAGAGCGTTTAATTCCGTTTTTAACTGATTCAGTTATCAAAGAGATTAAGCACGATGTAAAAGAAATTACAGTAGACTGGGATCCTGGCTTTTAATGAGTCAAACGAGTTCGTTGTGGGTAGGGGTTATCAGCCTTTTCCCGGACATGTTTGATGCCATTACAACGCAAGGTGTAACTGGTCGAGCAGTAAAAAATGGTCTGATCGACTTTAACTGCTGGAACCCACGAGATTATGCTATTGATAAGCATAGGACCGTGGATGATCGTCCTTACGGGGGCGGTCCAGGTATGTTAATGATGGTTGAACCACTAAAGCAAGCCATTCTTGACGCCAAACAGGCGGCAGGAGATGGTGCAAAAGTAATTTATATGTCCCCGCAAGGGCGCAAATTAGATCAGCAAGGGGCAAGCGAACTCGCAAGCTCTAAAAAACTGATTTTAATTGCCGGTCGCTATGAAGGTATAGACGAGAGAATAATAGAATCATACGTTGACGAAGAATGGTCAATTGGTGATTTTATTTTGAGTGGTGGTGAACTACCAGCCATGACATTAATTGACGCAGTAGCGCGATTAGTGCCGGGCGTATTAGGACACAACCAGTCAGCAGAGCAAGACTCATTTTCGGATGGCTTGCTGGATTGTCCTCACTATACACGGCCAGAAACATTGGACGACAAACAGGTGCCTGCTGTATTACTCAGCGGAAACCACCAAGAGATAGCAAAATGGCGGCTGATGCAGTCATTAGGCAGAACTTGGTTACGCCGTCCTGACTTGTTGCATAACCTAGCTCTGACTGAGGAGCAAGCGGTATTACTCGCGAAATTTCAGCAAGAGTACCAAAAAGCTTGTGGCTAGAAGACAGTTACACCTAGGAAAGTGAGAAACATAATGGCAAAAGTAAACCAAAATATTATTAAAGCGCTTGAAGATGAGCAGCTTAAAACAGACGTACCTGCATTTGGCCCTGGTGATACAGTGGTTGTACAGGTAAAAGTAAAAGAAGGTGCTAAAGAGCGTCTACAGGCCTTTGAAGGTGTTGTAATCGCTAAGCGTAACCGTGGTCTTCACTCAGCATTCACAGTTCGTAAAATTTCGAACGGTGAAGGTGTTGAGCGTGTATTCCAAACGCACAGCCCTCTTATCGATAGCGTAGCAGTTAAGCGTCGCGGTGCAGTTCGCCGTGCGAAACTTTACTATCTACGTGAGCGTTCTGGTAAATCTGCACGTATTAGAGAAAAACTTAACTAATACGCGCTGTTTATCAACGCAAAAAAACGGGTTGCAACCTTCGGGCTGCAACCCGTTTTGGTTTTTAGAGATAGTAAGTTAGTTAGGGTAAAGTTATCGAATTAGAAGGCTAGTGAGGGTAAAGTTAAAAGATTAAGATTGCTCAACGTTAAAGTGATCACCATAACTTGATTAGAGCGCAGAGAAGTTCAGTAAAAAAATACCCATCCAAGAATTACTCATAAATCAAATACAACTCGGCCAACTTATAACTTATGGCTTAACGCTTAAACCCTCATTCTTTTGCTTATTTAGCCTTTTAACAACTAAGCGATCCTGTTAGTATTTATCGTATTGATTAGTTTACTTTTATGTAAATTTAAATGTACGAAATTGCAGTTTCTAAGGTGGTAGTCGCGTGGCGGATATAAAAGAGTTAGATAAGTTAAGAGAGGGGATCGATGAATGTGATGCCCAGTTGGTTGCACTGCTGGCTAGACGTAATAGTATTACCGAGCAGATCGGCGCAATCAAACAACAAACGGGTGCGCCACTGCATGCGCCTGATCGTGAAGCTACTTTATTAGCTGCTCGTCGCCAAGAAGCGATTAACCAAGGTGTTAATCCTGAATTGGTGGAAGATATCCTACGCCGTATGATGCGCGAAGCTTACCAAAATCAACAGGCTAAATTAGCATGTAGCGCGCCACAGTTATCACCTATTGTGATTGTTGGTGGTCAAGGCGCTATGGGGCAATTGTTTGCTCAGCAATTTATCCGCTCAGGGTATGAAGTTAGAATACTCGACAAAGAACAGCAAAGTAACGCGCAAGAAATATTAGCGGGTGCAAAACTGGTGATGATCAGTGTGCCAATTAATGCCTTAGAAACAGTGGTCACTGCCTTACCTAAGCTCGATGATGATTGTTTATTAGTTGATATTACTTCAGTTAAGCAAGCACCGTTAAAAGTATTAAAAGCAGTGCATAGCGGTCCTGTAGTCGGTTTACATCCAATGTTTGGTCCTGATATTTCTCATTGGGTAAAGCAAACAGTGGTGGTTTGCGAAGGCCGTAACCATGAGATTGCCCAAGGTTTATTATCGCAACTGCAAGTGTGGGGCTGTCAACTTGTTGAACTCGATGCGCAAAAGCACGATGAAGCTATGCAAATTATTCAGGTTATGCGCCATTTAACCACTTTTGTATACGGCCAGTTTTTAGCAAAACAAGGTCATACCCTCGAAGAGCTCCGCAGTTGTTCGTCACCGATTTACCAATTAGAGTTGATGATGGTAGGGCGCTTATTCGCACAATCACCAGAGCTTTATTCAGACATTATGCTAGCGCAATTTGATAACGTAGAGCCTTTACTTGCACAATATCAAGATACGTTTGCAAGTACCTTGGCAAAATTAAAAGCCGGTGATAAGGCCGCTTTAATTGATTCATTTGCGGATGCTAAAGCGTATTTTTCAGATGCTACTGCGCATTTTTTAACGCAAAGTCGCAGCCTGTTAAACAAAGCTAATGATGCGAAAGTACTTGATTGATAACCGCTGTGTGAAAAACAGATAATAAAAAAGGGCTAATTTTAGCCCCTTTTTTATATTTTACTTAGCGCTTAACTTTCTATACTAACAGCTTGCAGCGATTCACTTTGGTAACAGCCCAGTACGCGTACATATTGGGTGTGTTCTTTAAGTTCTTCAAGTGCTTGCTTAACATGGTTATCAACCAGGTTTGCTTCTAAATCCACATAGAATACTTCTTCCCATGGGTTACCCGGCACAGGGCGTGATTCTAGTTTTACTAAGTTGATATTATGTTCTTTGAAAATCATCAACGCATCAGCCAAAGAACCTGCTTGTTGTTTAGTTGCCATAATTAAACTGGTTTTAGTCGGGATCTGTTTTGATACATAAAGAGGCTTACGGGCAACTACAATAAAACGGCTATGATTTTCACGTTGATTCGCAAGGCCTGATTTAATCACTTCTAAACCCACATTCTTACCCGCTTGAGCTGAACCAATTGCTGCGCTATTAGGGGTATCTAATGCTAATTGTAGAGCGCTTGAGGTTGAATCGCATGTTTCATGTTGAATATCTCCTAAGCCTTGTAAAAAGCGACTACATTGAGCGAATGGTTGCGGGTGAGCAAAAATCTTACTGATCTGACTAAGCTCAGTACCCGGTGTGACCAATAAACAATGTTCAACACTGTGGGTTACTTCACCAACGATGGAGACTTGTGCGTGTTGCAGTAAATCAAACACTTCGTTAATACTGCCAGAGCTGGTGTTTTCAATGGGTAATAAGCCAAAATCTGCTTGACCATTTTCAACTTTACCAGTGATCTGTTCAAAGCTAGAGCAGCCCATTTCAACAAGTTTACCTGGGCGACGGCTAAAATATTTATGACAAGCAAGTTGGCTGTAAGAACCTTGACCACCTAAATAAGCAACACGGTGTGTTTCACTCATAGCATCTGGGTTTAAGTTCTTCTGTAACATGGCTTGTTGATTAAGTACTGAATCTTCTAAAATTGTTTGGAAAACGTTATTCACATAATAAGCGTCCAAACCAAGAGACTTACCATAACCGATGAGTTTTTCTAACAAGGCAAGTTCACGGGCCTCATCACGTATCGGTTTATTATTAGCAATCTTATATTCTACAACGCCGTGGCTAATACGGCGACGTTTTGCTAATAGCACTAATAGGTCAGAATCAATTTCATTGATATCGTGTCTAAGTGAATTAAGTACATCATTAGTCATTTTTGGGTTCCTCATTCCAAAAAATTACCTTTTGGGTAATAAAAACAAAAAAGCCTCCCAATTGGGAGGCTTTGCTATTCGGTTGATTTAATCTCGCAAACAGGTAAGCCTCTTCTATCTAAAGAAGCTAAAAAACGAAAAATGTAATTGCGAAAATATTATATTCATACTCTTAATGTATGGAGAGTGGGCTATAAAGTCAACACTCTAGCGGGTTTTATCGCCGCCAAAGGATAGTTTATTTTTGATATGGGATTTTTTCAGTAATTTCAACGAAAAATTTATAAATCTAAATAGGGATCTGGTATATTTATTTAGGTGAATTTAAATAAAAATAATTATTAAAAATAAGGTTGTCCTGTGGTGTATAGACGCCCACCATCACGCTTTGGTGTAAATTCGTTGAGTATGAAGCTTTCGCTGTTAATTTCGGCAATTTGTTTAATTGCTGGGATCTGTGCAGCGGTGTTAATGCTAAAATCAGAAGAAAAACAATTGGTATTTGAAGAACATGAAGTTCTCAAGCATTCCAGCGAACGTCTGATCCGTCAGTTTAATACTCTGGTGAAAACCAAAATTAATATTGCGGAGCAAGCGAATAATGTCGTCTCTAGCCAATTATTTTATAATTCCTCGCAATTGCTCAGTAGCCAAAGTGCGCAGCTCAGCTTTGACCCCGATGGCAGTATTCGCAGTGCCTCTGATGATGGTTTATCTGCGGCTTTTATGCCACAAGATAAGTACTCACCTTTTTATAAAAAACTCATTAATGATTCTGAATCGCTATGGAAAATTGTAGCGCCTACCTTGATCCAAGATTTCTTTAACTTTTATTTAATCACCAAAGATAATTTTATCCGTATTGCGCCACCTAATTGGGCTCTGAATGTTGCAGGCTCTCATCAGTTTATTGATAATCAAAGTTTTAATTACGCAAAAGAAGCGCTTAACCCAACCCGCTCGGCTGTGTGGTCTAAAGTTTACTACGATAAAATTTGGCATAAATGGGTGGTGAGTTTACTGGTGCCAGTTTATCTTGAAAATGAATTTTTAGGTGTTACTGGCAGCGATTTAGCACTCGATACGCTTATTTCGCAATTACCGATCGGTGACAAGGAGCAGCACTTATTTGTTTTTGATAGCCAAGGGCAATTACTTGCTCATCCTGATCTGAATAAAAATCTTTACGAAACCTACGGTAAAGCAGGCAAACCACTACGCACTCATGATTTTGTTAATGGCGATCTACAAGAGCTGATCAATCAAACTATCAAAATGCATTTACCAGAATACGCAGACTCTTTTGTACAAGATGGTGAAACGCACATCATTAATATTCGTAAAGTTGATAATTTAGACTGGTATATAGGAATTTACAAAAAACGTTCATCAGCACTTTCAGCACTTGAAGAGCTAAAAGTGAAGTTTTTTGGGTTGTTTATTTTATATGCCATTTTAGTCGCACTGTTATTACATCAAGCACTTTACCAACTGGTGTTACGTCGTATTCATTCATTAGTACATGCGGTAACCAGCTTTGGCAAAGGGCACTTACAAATTGAATTTCCAAAAGAAAATAAAGACGAAATTGGTACTTTAAATGGCTCTTTTCGCGATATGGCTATTGAAATTCGTAAGCTTATTGATGGTCTGAATCAGCGTATTACAGAAAAAGAGATTGCCGAAAAAGCCGCAAATCGATTATCTAAAGCGGTTGCTTTTTCTGGCACTGCAGTGGTCATCACCGATCAAAACTTCGTGATTGAATACGTCAATCCAAAAATGTTAGAAATGACCGGATTTGAAGAAAATCACTTTATGCAGTCACCGCTATTAAGTATTATCGCCAAAGAAATGGCTATTTTGGTTGATGACATTGATATTGATTTACGCAGCCGAAATTATTGGCGTGGCGATACTTTGATCCAAGGTCTAGATAAAAAGCCAATCTGGGTGTCGCTCAGTATCTCACCAATTCGCGAAGACGGTGGCAGCATCACCAGTTATGTTGCCTCAGCACAGGATATTTCGTTTGTTAAAGAAAGCCAGCGGAAAATGGAGCAATTGGCTTATTTCGACACCTTAACAGGGCTGGCTAACCGTACCTTCTTTAGAATGCAATTACGTAAGTCAATGGCGCTTGCAGAGCGTGGCCATTATGCGTTTGCTTTATTCTATTTTGATTTAGATGAGTTTAAGCGTATTAACGATACACTTGGTCATGATGCAGGCGATCAGCTACTCGTTGAGGTTGCTAACCGTTTGAAAAAACGACTGCGAGCGGAAGATACAATTGCCCGTTTAGGTGGCGATGAGTTTGCAGTTTTACTCAGTGGAATTGAGCGTCAAGAGCATGCAATGGATGTTGCTAACACGATTCAAAAAACATTGAATGTGCCAATAATGCTTGGCAATAACGAGGTCATTATTAGTGCTAGTATTGGCATTACTATGGCACCATATGATAGCAAAGAAGAAGACCAGTTATTAAAACACGCTGATTTAGCTATGTATGAGGCTAAAGCAAAAGGGCGTAATACTTATCACTTTTATAGCCAAGAATTAGATGCTGCAGCAAATGAGCGACTGTTTATTGAAAACGAACTGCGTTTAGCAATCAAAGCACGGCAATTTGTGATTTTCTATCAACCACAAGTTGATAGTCGCACTCAGCATGTGGTCGGTTATGAAGCCTTGATCCGCTGGTTCCACCCAACTGAAGGGATGATCCCACCTACCAAGTTTATCCCAATAGCTGAAGCAACAGGTTTAATAGTTGAGTTAGGTGCTTGGGTGCTACAAGAAGCGTGTGAGTTTGCAGCAAGATTAGCAGCGCAAGGGCGAGAAAATAATATTTCGATTAATCTCTCTGCTCGTCAGTTTAAAGATGCTAAGTTAGTGCCATTATTGGCATCGATTATTAAGAAAACCAAGGTGTCGGCTAAGCGGTTACATCTGGAATTAACCGAAAGTATGCTAATGGGTAATGTGGAAGCGGCAATTACGCAATTACATCAGCTAAAAGCGCTTGGCGTGTCAATATCGATAGACGACTTTGGCACGGGTTATTCGTCATTGAGCTACTTAAAACGTTTCCCAGTTGATATTTTAAAAGTTGACCGCTCGTTTGTTAAAGATATACCGGATGATCCAAATGACATGGAGATCACTGCGGCAATTATAGCGATGGCACAAAAGTTAAAATTGAATGTGGTAGCCGAAGGCGTTGAGACCATAGAACAAGTGGAGTTTTTACAAAACAATAACTGCTTTATAGTGCAAGGCTATTATTATAGCCCGCCTATAGCAGAGCAAGATTTGCCAAAGCTATTTGCAAAGCTTGATGATTGAGTTAAACACATGTTTAATCTAACTCAAGTTAGTTAAAATACCAAAAGGCACCATTTAGGTGCCTTTTTGCATTAACCTATCGCGGGGATTAAACCTGCCATCTGCAGCCCTTGGGCGCTGATAATAAGCACGCCGCAAAGCGCCGCTACTGCCAGACCAAAATTACCACCACGCACTGTATAGCCGCCTTTATCGCTGCTACGCTGCTTATAAACCATTGCTACGGGTAAAAACACTGCTAGTACGACTAAAGCGATAGCTGCATAGCCAAGCGCCATAATAAAACCTTGTGGGTAAAACAATGCAAATCCTAATGGCGGGATAAAAGTAATGAGGGCTGTTTTTATCCGATCTTTATTACCATCTCCTTTTTTAAAGGCATCAGCAAAGAAATCAAATAATCCTAGGCTCACCCCTAAAAATGAGGTTGCCAGTGCTAAGTCTGCAAATAGGTTAACTGCAGTGGCAACAGCTGCGTTATTAGCGATACTGGCAATACTTGCCACAAAGCCTGGTAAGCCAGAGCTTTTTAGTAATTCAGCTTGACTCATCATACCTTGGCTGATCAACTGCCAAAAAATGTAAATAACCAGCGGTAAAGCTGCTCCGGCAATCATGACACGGCGTAAGGTTTTAATATCTAAACCAACATATTTAACGATCGATGGGATCGAACCATGAAAACCAAAAGAGGTAAATACCACAGGAATAGCTGATAAAATAAGGCCTTGTTCAATGGGCATTTCGAGTAAATGTTGGCCATGAACATACGGGGTTAACATATAAAATAAGCTCGCCAGTACCACAATTTTGATGCTAAATAACACTCGGTTTAGCTTATCGACCTTACTGGTGCCTAAGGTAACAACTGTGCCTATTACAATCGCTAGAATGATTGAACCTACTTGCGGAGCAATATCGAGGCTAAAGCCGTTATTTATTTTTTCTTGTAGTTGCGCACCACCACCTGCAATGTAAGCTGAGCAAAGCGCATAGAATAAAAACATCACCGAAAAATTAGCCAGATATTGGCCGCGTTTACCTAACCATGATTTTGCTAACGTATTTAGCGTGGCATCGCGATCAGCATGTTGATGTAATTCGAGCATTAATAATGCGGTATAAGTCATTAACGCCCATATTGAAATAATTAATGCTAATGCGGTTGTAAAGCCAAGTCCCGCAGAAGCGATTGGTAGCGCCAACATCCCTGCGCCGATAGTGGTACCTGCAACAATTAACATGCTGCCTATTGTTTTATTTTTAAGCACTTTTTGCCCCTAAAACATCGTGAGAGGCAGGCAAGATATAACTAGTTGGCACAAACTTAAATAGTTTTGTTACAAATCAAAGAAATTAAATGTAACTTATGATTTACAAGCCATCATTGTGAAGTCAGTTTTTGGTATAAAAACCACTCTAGCAGTTGACTTATTAACCAGTTCTGCTATTTCTATAAATTCAATTTATTATTAAGAATACTATTTACATGCAACAAGTTAACCGAGCCCTAACCATGCGCCCATGGCTGAATCTACCAGTTGTGCGCCCATTGCTGCGCTGCGGTTAAGTTGTTTTTTACTAACCGCGATTTCAAAGCGGTTAGTGCTGTATCTCCTTCCTCTTTGTTATCGCCACTTTGCTAAAAGGATCCGCTTGTGAGCGTTAAAGCATCATATTTTTTAATGGTCTTAATTTGGTCAACAACGCCTTTGGGAATTGTTTGGAGCAGTGAGTCTGTTACACCAACGCTCGCGGTATTGTTACGGATGTCGATAGGATTAGTGCTGGCTGCATTAGTTGTGGCGATTGCTAATATTCGTGTCCCTTGGCACCGTCGTGCGTGTTTTTTGTATGGTTATTCGAGTATCGGCATATATGGTGGCATGCTGTTGAGTTATATGGCAGCTAAAACAGTTCCATCAGGGCTGATATCATTAATGTTTGGTCTGGCACCAATTTTATCTGGTTTATTAGCACAGCGATTACTCAACGAGCCAAAATTCAGCGTTGTTAAACTAATTGCGTTAGCATTTGCGCTATTGGGGTTATTTTTGGTAAGTGAAAAACACATGCAAGGCTCATTGATGCAAATGCAGGGTTTAGCTTACGTATTTATGGCTGTGTGCTTTTTTAGTTTAAGTGGGGTGATGATCAAGCGAATAAAAATTGCTATTCATCCAATGGCGACCACATTTGGTGCATTAGTATTTGTTACGCCCTTATTTTTTATTACTTGGTGGTTGTTCGATGGTGAGCTCAATACGAGTACGTGGACAGTAAAATCACTGTGGTCAATTGTGTATTTGGGCGTGTTTGGCTCATTGGTTGGTTCGCTTGCTTATTTTCATGTGTTACAAAAATTACCAGCTAGTACCGTGGCGCTAACCACCTTGATCACACCAAGCTTTGCGATTGGCTTAGGGGGCTGGTTAAATAATGAAGCAATTGATCAACAATTACTTATTGGCGCTGCCATCATATTACTGAGCTTAGCGGTGTTTCAGTTTGGTGATGGTTGGTTGAAAAAAAGAGCCACGTTTAAAAAGCTTAACCCTTAACAACAGTCGTCATGTAGCTAAAAGGCATTACTTCTTTTAGCTACATTTTCTCAATTTGTATCACTAAGCGGCGGTTTTTATCGCGGCCCAAAATATTATCGTTAGTCGCTACGTGACGTTTTTCACCAAAGCCTTGCGTTTCAACTTTAGTTTCATCAATTCCTAGGCTCACCATATATTCTTTGATCGCTTGAGCTCGTTTTTTAGACAGCTCTAAGTTGTTCCAACGACCACCGTAGCTATCTGTGTATGAGTCAATCGAAATAGCCGCAATCGTCGTATCGTACTTTAAATACTCAGCAATTTTATCTAAACGTTGTTTTGATGATTTAGTAAGTTTACTGGTATTTGGTTGATAATTCATAATCGTGAAGGAAATATCTTCAAAGCTGTATGGCAGTAATTCATCGCGGCATTGTAAAAATGCCCAATAGGCTTGTTTAAAATTAATGTTCGATAAGCCAACGGCAATTTTATCGGCACTATTTTGCCAGTCTTGGTAATAAAAAGTAGGTTGGTAGCCTTTTTCAAGCTCGGTCAACATTTCCCATGCCGTTTTGTTACCCAGTTCGCCGTCAAATTTTCGTAGTAATTTCATGTCAGCAATATCACGTGCTGGTAAACCTGCTCGCCAGATTGGCGGGACTGCTTTTAAACCAGCAATACTGTAATTGTCAGGACGGACAACCATATCCAAGTTAAATAGCAGGTCTTTATTTTTGCTCGCGGTAGCGCTGAAAATAGCTTCGCCATAATATGGAACTTCATGATTTAATTGGCATTGTAAGCGAGTTGTTTTTACAACTTCCCATTGTGAGTTATCTGCCGTGGCTGTGTACTGGCGCATTGCAGCGCTGGCCGTATCTGAAAGGCATGCAGTTGCAATGCTTAGACTGATAAACAGCATTGAAAGCTTCATTACGGGATCTCCAACAATTTATTACGCCAATATCTTGGCAAAAGCTGCATTTACAGAGGCTAACAGTCATCAAAGTGTCGTTAGCTAGCTCTAGTTCTAGTTAAGTAAAGCAAGTTATATGCCTAAATGTAAGTGTTAATTTAATCTGTAAAGCGCTAGCCTAGCCACTATGATTTTTGACATAATAGCCAGCTTACTCTGGCAAACCAAGAATACTATGGCAAATACTGAACAAACTCTTTTCGCAAAACGCTTTCGTGGCTTTTTCCCGGTGGTTATTGATGTTGAAACTGCAGGCTTTAATAAAGTAACCGATGCACTGTTAGAAATTGCGGTGTCAGTATTAAAAATGGATGATGAAGGCCTACTCAGTATTGATCATACTGTGCATTTTCATGTTGAGCCATTTGAAGGCGCAAACATTGAACAAGCCGCTATTGATTTTAATGGTATTGATCCTTTCTCGCCATTACGTGGCGCAGTATCTGAAGAGGAAGCGATCAAAGAAATTTGTAAAGTGGTACGTAAAGCTCAAAAAGCAGCGGGGTGTCAGCGTTCTGTGGTTGTTGCTCATAATGCGGCGTTCGACCATGGTTTTTTAAATGCAGCAATAGAACGTAATAATATTAAGCGTACGCCATTTCATCCGTTTGTTAGTTTTGACACAACCTCATTAGCGGGTTTGGCACTTGGTCAAACGGTACTTGCTAAAGCATGTCGTGCAGCTGGCATTGAATTTGACAACAAACAGGCTCATTCAGCATTATATGACACCGAACGTACGGCAGAGCTATATTGTTTGATAGTTAATCGTTGGCAACAGCTGGGTGGCTGGCCTTTAGCTGAAGAAGTGCCAGAAGATGCAGAGCAAGCTGGTGACAACGAAGACTCAGCCGTTAAAACGACTGAGTAATTTTACCTTCGCTCATTTTAACTAAGTGGGGCGGATAAATACGCGAAAATTGTTTTGAATCTTTTGCGATTTTTAGCTCCACACCGGGATGCATTAACTCATTAATTTTTAAACGGCTAGTAGCTAAAAGCTGAGCTATTTTTTGTTTTACTAAATGTTTTTTACGTTTGGTGTTGGCAATACGAATATTAATTTGTTGCTCGCTGGCACTAATTTTTTCTAAAAATAATTGTCGTTTTGCTGGTGCTGGAATTTTAACTGCTTTTTTACGTGCTTGCTTTAATGCTGCGGATTTAGTGGCTAACAGTTTTTCAAAATCGGCAATTTGCAATTGTTTTTGTCTCAAGTCATGCCAATACTGCGCGATGAAAACTCGCGTTTTTGTGCCCGATGGGGCACCTAGCTCTCCGGTTTCAATTCGCATGGCATCTAAAATATTGCCGCCAATAATTTTACCGCGCGGATTATTTGCTTTACCAACGCGGATCAACCGCCGAGCACTCAAGTCACAATGTAATGCTTGTCGTTCAATAAAGAGATCGTGTTCGCTATGAATATGGCAATACTGGGCATAGCCAATTGAAATAGTCCGAGCGGCTTTAATTTTGCAAGTAAACGCTTCGTCATTTTCACGCTTACGACCAATTGCACCAAGCATAATTGTGACCGCACTGGCACTTTCGATCTGGCCTGATTCAACAAATCCCAATACCGTGATATCACCACTGGCACGCACGTGCATACCATCTTTTATATCGCCACTGATAATTACGCTGCCGTCAAAATCAACATGACCGGTGCCAATATCAACATTATCAAAACACAACACGTCATCAACGCGCATACCACGAGGGAGGGCGACAGGCACACCTTTACAATCTGCAATCAGTACATTGGGATTAGTTGGATCGAGTTTAGTGCCTTCAAATGGTTGCAATGGTAGATCTTTACCTGGTATGGCGGGCAGCACATCACCAAATACCGTATAACCATCTTCCCCAGGAGTTGCAGCAACACGCTGCATTAGAGGAGTGCCCGGTTTTACAGTGATGATCGCGCCTAAATTGCGCATATCGACCTTACCACCTTCTTTTGCTTGTGGACTCAATACACGATCTTGTGCTGTAGCGCACAAACGTACAAATTTAGCGTCGCTGCCTTCTTTTGGTCTACGACCATGAGCAACAATCGCTCTATAGGAAACACCCGCAGGCTTGTCAAATTGCTGACCTAAAAAATTGTCCAGTGCACGAGTGCTAATGCCATGTAATACGCCAGCATTAACGAGTGCTTCGCGAGCCTTGTCAATCGACATTAAGGCCCCACCTTTAGCCGTGGTTAATGTGGCTTCAGCGACCATATTTTTTTCATCAACTTGAATGAATATCGACGCATCGAGTGCACGAGCAACAATTAAAGAATCATCCTGATAGTTTTTGCTCGGTGAGAATAACTTACCAATATTTGCACTGACTATAGCAAAATCAGCAAACGGAGACTGTTCGATTAACTCAATAAGTTGCGAACTTGTCACTGGGAAACCGCTATTTTTAGGGTGCTCAAGCAGTGACACAAAACCCGTTACAGGGTTATGTATAAACAACGACATTTATTAATTTCCTATGTAATATGCCTGTTTTTATTATTTTGGATGTAGATGTTTTTTATTTATATGCCGCTCGGCTAAAACCCATAGTCAGGCATTTTCAAAGTAGCAGACCATTTGAACATAACTTTCAAATATTGTTAAGTAAATGTTACTGCTTTGCTTGTTCTAGGAGAGAATAGTAACATTTTGTTGCGTGTTTAATCCGCAACTACATAGCAATATAAAATAAAGCATAAAAGGGCCTTGAGTATCAGCGCGTTACTCGGTTATACTGGCTGCACGCTCTGAATGAGTTTACTAATTCAGGGGCTGATTAGGATTCGACGGAATTCAAGAAGCCCAAGGTGCATGTCGAGGTGCGGTTTGCCTCGTTAAAAAGCCGCAACTTAAAGTAATCGCAAACGACGATAACTACTCTCTAGCAGCTTAGGCTAGCTAGCGCTCCTTCCATGTATTCTTGTGGACTGGATTTTGGAGTGTCACCCTAACACCTGATCGCGACGGAAACCCTGGCCGGGGTTGAAGCGCTAAAACTAAGCGGCCTCGCCTTTACTTACCGTGTTTGTCCGGGACTTAAAGGTTAATTAAATGACAATACTAAACATGTAGTACCGACGGTCGAGGCTTTTCGGACGGGGGTTCAAATCCCCCCAGCTCCACCAATATAGTGTTCGGCAAGTGCCGAATACGTTCAAAAAGCCCTTAACTTTTAATGAGTTAAGGGCTTTTTTGTTTCTAAATGGTTCGAAGATGTATGGTACTATTCGGAACACTAAGTACCATTGCAAGTACCATAAACCGCTGAGAATAAACTTGTGGTACCAAAAAGCATTTTTACTATAAATTTCAGTTGATTGTAGCTAAGTTTAAGAAGGTAACTAATGGCAAAATTGATCAAACCTCTCAGCGACACCCAATTAAAGCGCGCAAAGGCAAAAGATAAAGATTATGAACTTGCAGATGGCAACGGTCTTTATTTAAGAATACGCGTCTCAGGTAATAAATCTTGGATATTCCGTTACTATCGCCCCTACACTAAAAAGCGTAATAATATGGTTTTGGGTGCATATCCTACAATCACACTTCAAGAAGCTAGAGTATTAAGAGAGCAAGCACGTGCGCTCCTTGCAAAAAGCATTGATCCGAAAGAGCAGGCCGAGCAAGAAAAAACCGATGTACTTAACGAAACTCAAAATACATTTAAATATGTTTCTGAGCAATGGTTTGATGTAAAGCGTGCATCAGTCAGTGAAGGATATGCTGAAGATATTTGGCGTTCGTTTGAAAATCACTTATTTCCACAATTAGCAAACAGACCGATTAATACATTAACAGCGCCCATGGTGATAGCTGTAATGAAACCGCTTGCATCAAAAGGTGTGCTTGAGCAAATTAGGCGATTAAGTCAACGAGTAAATGAAGTCATGACTTATGCTGTTAACGTGGGCTTGATCCAATCAAACCCGTTGGCAGGTATTCGCAGTGCATTTCAATCACCAAAACGAACTCACATGAGTACGATTGAGCCAGAAAGGTTGCCTGAATTAATGACAATGCTGAATCGTGCGAGCATAAAATACACGACTCGATGTTTGATTGAGTGGCAGTTACACACAATGTGCCGACCAATGGAAGCCGCAGCGGCTAAATGGTCTGAAGTCAACTTTGATGACGGGTTATGGATAATTCCTGCCGAGCGGATGAAAATGAGGAAGGAGCACAAAGTACCTTTGACTAAACAAACGCTTCATTTACTGGAATTAATGAAACCAGTTAGTGGCCACAGAGAGTATATTTTTCCTGCTGATAGAAATCCTCGAAGTCATACAAATGCGCAAACAGCTAATGCGGCAATAAAAAGGATGGGGCTTGAAGGTGCGCTGGTGGCCCATGGTATGCGTGCGCTTGCTAGCACCATTTTAAATGAGCAAGGGTTTGATCCAGACTTAATAGAAACTGCTTTAGCACACATAGAAAAAAACGAAGTCAGACGCGCTTATAACCGTGCACAGTATATCGACCGCAGACGAGAAATGATGGACTGGTGGAGCGAACACATAGCAAAAGCGAGTTAATAGTTAGCTCAGATGGAAAAAATCTGAGCGAGTAAAACCCTTTAAATCATGCCATATAATCAAGGCTACCTTTTGACAAAAAAGAGGCCTTGAACATCCTACTTATACCTCATTATTATCAATAGTAATTGTTTAGCCTACGTTTAAATAAATCTCCATGTAAATCCACGGTTTGTATGAGTTACTCCATTTCTTATTATTAGTTATTTAAAATCAATTGCTTGCTGTTATGTTTTTATGCCAAAGAAGTCGTTTTTCGATTTGTTCAATTTAAAAAAGTCTGAGCCTAGCAGCTAGGCTCGATTCTCAGACTTTTAATTTTTCTATTTAATAGCTCTCGAACTGATGCGATCACACTCGATCGAATCGAAATTAAAAATAGAGAAATTTACATGAATAAAGATCACTGTGAACAGCAAACACTTAGTATTGACCGTTTTGTTAGAGAAAAAGAATGCCAGCATATTACAGGGCTATCACGTACATCACGTTATGAGATGGAGCAGGCGGGTACGTTTCCAAAGCGAATTCAATTAAATAAAAGAACGACAGCATGGCGATTATCCGACATTTTAAACTGGATGGAGGCATGCATTAATGGATAATAAGATCATAAAAGGGGCATTAACACCGACAATTAATTCCAATAAAGTAAGTAAAAACAATATGCTTACAGTGTCTTATAAAGAGTCATTAACAAAGACAGATGGTCTTTTTTTAGTAAACAATAATATTAAAACACGAATTGATTATGTAACTATTAATTTAGTACTTGTTTGTAAGGACCAATTTGATGAGGTTATGCAAAAGCTCAAAGACTGGCTAAAGTCACTATTGATTAAAATCAGTCAGTTTAAGCCTAAGTTAAAACACTTTGATGATGGGCAATTACTTCACAGTTTTGATGTGGTTAAACAAAGTTGCGGTGCAATTAAATGGCCTAACAATAAAACAAGTATTCGATTAGAGCTAACAGGTTTTGCATGTGAGTTAATCAATTTAGATGACCGCTATTTTTTTCCGCTATTACAACTCGAGCAATTTGCTAAGTTGGACATTAGGCGAATTGATTTAGCGCTCGATGATTTAAGCGGTAAATACAACATACGTCATGTTCAAAAGTCGTTTAGTAAAGGTGACTACTCGCCTAAGTCCGGTACTGCGCCGACTCGACGGGATCTCAAATCAAACGAGGGGAGAACAATTTACATAGGGGCCAATAGCTCTCATAAAAAGATGGTTATTTATGAAAAGGGTAAGCAACTCAAACTACCTGTAAATGAGCCTTTTTACAAAGATTGGACGCGTCACGAATTACGTTTACAAGGTAAGCGGGCTCAACCGATACCGCTTGATATTTTTACATCACCAGACAGCTATTTTGTTGCAGCATACCCAAAGGCATATAGCCGCATGCTCAAGAGTGTTGAGCCAAGAGCGATTGTTCGAGAAGTAAAAGCACGTTGTAAAGTAACGCTTGATAAGCGGCTTTCACACTTACGTAACCAGTATGGGCCTACAATTATTCTTGCAAATCAAACAATGACAGAGACGGAAATTATAAGCTCCGTTGCACGATGTAGTAAAAGTAATCAACCATCGTTACCAATTGCACTACTTCAAAAATAAAAGACAGTTTTTTAGCCGTTTTTTCTGCTGATAAATGTTAGATCCTCGTTAGATTGGCGCTTTGTTCATGCCTGTTAGAGCCCTTGTGTATAAAGGGCTCAGAGGTGATTTATGACAATCTTATAGATAGAGTTTGCCATTTTTGTATATTTAAGGTGTTTTAAGGGGCAAATTTCAGCTCGTATAAGACCATTATTCATAGGATTTGGTACGCTAAAACTAGTAATTCCACTTCGCGTTTAAAATGAATCCGTTTGGCGTGTTTATTCACTCTGTAGGTTTAACTATTTGAATACTATTATTTTAAATTATTCATAGAGTGAATAATTAGCTAATTAAAATGACAAAGTTTTTGTCATTTGGCAAAGTTTGTCATAACGACAAATGTGGTTAAATCATCGAAATAGTCGCTGGCACGCAAAGATGAGACTAAAAGAGGGGAGGAAGTTGACTCATTTACCGCAAACAATTGCCCTACATAAGTAAATTACATAACATGCAGTTGTTTAGTTTTTGAGGGATCCAGCAATGCTGGCAAAAGGAAATATGACAGTACCTAACTATCAAGCGTTTATGCAGCCTTTACTACAGGTGCTTAAATTGCATTACCCACAATCATTAAAGCTTAGTGAAATTGATAGCCAAGTTTATTCATTGTTACAATTAACAGTGCAAGAGTTAAAACAACGTATCCCCAGTGGTAAACAAACCTATGCCTATCATCGTTTAGGCTGGGCTAAAACTTATTTAGTACAAGCGGGTTTAATTGAGCAACCGAAAAGAGCCTTTTGTAAGATCACTCAAAAAGGGCTAGTGGCTATCGAGTCTGGTGAGCCAATCAATAATCAATACTTAAGTAAGTTTGCAGCTTTTATTGATTTTAAAACACGTTCTAAAGACGAAAGTGAACCTGCACAAGCAAATTCCACCAGCATAGTAAGCAATAACTCAGACAAAACCCCAGAAGAACTGATTGAAGCCGCGATAGATACCCTCAATACCAATTTAACTGACGAAATACTAAAAGCGATATTAGCAGCATCCCCCGTATTTTTTGAAAACTTAGTTGTCGATTTAATGCTAGCTATGGGTTATGGCGGTTCGCGCAAAGATGCAGGGCAAGCCACGCAATACACGCAAGATGGTGGTATTGATGGGGTGATCAAAGAAGATAAGCTCGGCCTCGAAATGATATACTTGCAAGCCAAACGCTACACCAATAAAACAGTTGGTCGCCCAGATATACAAGCCTTTGCGGGTGCGCTTGATATGCACCGCGCTAAAAAGGGCGTATTCATCACCACCAGCAGTTTTAGTAAAGATGCCCTCGAATACGTAAGCATGATAGAAAAACGAATAGTGCTGGTGGATGGCGCACAACTAACCGAACTCATGCTTACTCATAATTTAGGTGTAAGCACTAAACACATATTTGAAGTAAAAGCGCTTGATAGCGATTACTTTATGGAAGATTAGTTTATGGAAAAAAATGGAAGATCAAATGCAATTGCTGCAAAACTTTGGTCAGTAACTGATTTGCTTCGCTCAGGAGGTTTTAAACAATCTCAATACGGTAGTGTTATTCTTCCCTTTACACTATTGAGGCGATTAGATTGCTTATTGGAAAGCACTAAATTAGAGGTTCTTTCTGAATATAAAGAAGCAAAGTTTGAATGTGCCGAAGATGATTTTCTCTTTCAAATAACGGGACTAAGCTTTTATAACACTTCTGAAATGAATTTAAATCAACTCAGTTACGAGAATAGAGTTAATGATTTAGAGTTTTACATTCAATCATTCAGTAAAAATGTTTTAGATATATTTAAGTCTTTCGACTTTTTTAATACTATACAAAAACTTAATTTAAGTAATCAACTTATTGATGTATCTGAGCGTTTCGCAAGTATAGATTTAGGTCTGGATGAAGTTAGCAATCAGGTAATGGGAGTTGTTTTTTCTGAACTTAGTCACCGTTCTCTAGAAAGCTCTTTAGAGGGGGCAAATGAACGATTAACTCCACAGGATATAGTTAAACTAACTACATCTCTGTTGTTCTCAGGAGAGGAAGATCAACTATCCTCAAGTAAGTTAATAAGGAGCTTATATGATCCTACAGTCGGCTCTGGGAGCTTTTTATCTGCTGCTATTGAACATACAAACTCAATAAATCCGCATCAGTTACTATCTACTTATGGGCAAGATGTCTCCTCCGAATCTTGTGCCATCGCAAAAGCTCGTATATTACTTAGCGGTCAAGAGCCCAATAATATAAAGTTAGGAAATACACTCACACATGATCAGTTTAGCAGTGCTAATTTTGACTATATAATATCTAACCCTCCCTTTGGTTTATCGTGGCAACCTTTTAAAGGCTCAATTGAGATTGAGAACAAATCTTTAAATAGTACAAATAGGTTTAAAGCCGGGCTACCTAGAGGTAGTGACTCAACACTGTTGTTCATAATGCATGTCATTAGTAAACTCAGACCTAAAGCTGATGGCGGTGGTAGAGCATGTGTTGTGGTCAATAGTTCTTGTTTATTTACAGGTGATGCAAATAGCGGTGATAGTGCAATCAGGCGAGCTATATTAGATGACGATTTATTAGAAGCAATCATCGCATTACCTGAAAATATGTTTTTTAATACATCCGTTCAGCCTTATATTTTAGTCTTGACCAACAAGAAAGCGATTAATCGAAAAAATAAAGTCCAATTGATTGATGGTAGTGTGATGGGTTTAAACTCAAGAAAAAGAGTAGGTATGAAAAATACCTATTTAGACACAAAGTCTATCACGGACTTACTAGAAAAATACGACTCTTTTAAAGGTGGAGAAAACTGCAAAGTTCTAAGTAATGACGACTTCTGTTACAGGCAAGTTAAGGTAGGGCTGAGTAGTCGCAAGTTTGAATATGAAAGAGTTCCTTTAAACACTGAAATTGATACTTATTTACTGTCAACCCTAGATGATATCCATGAAGGCTATGAAATAGATAGAAGTTATATTGATTCAAAAGACGGTCAAATGGGAAAGCTGGGCGTAGAATTCTCATTTGATTTGTTGAGTAGTGACATAAGTATTCAAGGAAGAGAGTTTAGATATTTTTTTCAAGAAACTGATGCAGATGATATAGGTTGGGATATTGCAATTTCTAAAAGATGGCATCAAGTTGTATTTAATGACTATGGCGCATCTATCTCAATTGATAAAAGCAAATACAATTTTTTCAAATTTAATGTCAATTTTGATATTGATTATCTCAAACTTTTTTTTCAAAGCGAAAAATGGAAACTGTGGTTAGTAACATATAGAACAAATGGAGTTGCGAGCTCTCCTCAAAAGTATTCTACTTTAAGAAAAGTTATCAACTTCCCAGATTTAAAAGAACAGCAAGAAATAGCTTTAATTTTGAATGAAAGTTCAAAATGGAGAAAAAAATTAATTACTTTAGAGCAAGACTTATGGAGAGAAGAAAAGAGTGATTATCGTTTTGAACGTTACAGATTACCTGTTGATAAGGGATTACATTCAAGAGTTTTAGATGTCGCACCTTATCCGCTTGCTAATATAATGCATCATTATGGGAGTATCAGTGAGTCGGATTATAAAGCCCGATATGAGTTACTACTGAAGTTATTTGAATGCTTAGCTATTTTTTCAAATTCATTAGCTTTAGGCTTTATAGAAAAAGAGCTTAACCAAGATGCGGTCCTGAGTATCTTGAAAACACAAAAACGCTATCTTAAAAACGCAACGTTTGGTAATTGGAATAATTTACTAAAGCTCTTAAAAACAAAAGCTGAAAACTTACCTCAAGAAAGCTTACTGATAAATATCATATTCAGTGAAAAACTTGCGAAGCTGTTTGATGACGCTGTTATTATTAGAAATGAAACATCGGGTCATGGTAGTTACCCAACAAAATCTGCCGCAAGAGATACCTTTAAGTTAGTGGATAATCTCTATCTCGATTTTTTAGATATGTTTTATGATGTGTTCAACGATTACTGTTTAGTTCGTCCAATTTCAGGTGTTTGGGATGGAAATGATCATGCATATGAATTAGAAGAGTATAGTGGCTTGGGCTGCTATCCTTTTGGATTGAAAACACTATCATCAAAAACGCCATTCGTTAATGAAGAGCTCTATTTTGTTTCATCACAAAATAATGAGGATAAATTAAAGGTTTTTCCCTTTGTACGACTTATTGATCTTGAGGAAGACTCAGGGCTGGAGGCGTTTTATTTTTATAGTAAAGTACAAGAAAATGATGCTAGTAATACTTATGATTTCCTATTTATTTCACACCAGCAAGTACATAAACAAAAACAATTACACTCAGCTAACTGCATAGAGGCTATCTACTCATGAATACTACTTCAAATAACCAAGCTGCTTTTATCTGGTCAGTCGCCGATCTCCTGCGTGGTGATTTTAAACAGTCTCAGTATGGCCGTGTTATTTTACCTTTTACTTTATTACGCCGCCTTGAATGTGTACTTGAACCAACTAAAAATGCAGTAGTCGCTGAATTTGAACGTATTAAACCATTAAACTTGGCTGAAGAAGTTCAAGAAAAGTTTTTATTAAAAGCAACTAAAACGCCAGATGATGACAAAGGCTTAACCTTTTTTAATACCTCGCCTATGGATTTAGGCAAAATGGGGCAAGGTGATATTAAAGCCAACCTTGAACGTTATATTCAATGCTTTTCAGCCGATGCCCGCGAGATATTTGAACATTTTAAGTTTGATGAGTTTATAGGGCTATTAGATGACGCCAATTTACTTTTTAAAGTAGTTAAAAAATTCGCAACGACCGACTTAAGCCCGCAAGCTATATCTAATCACGATATGGGTTTAGTGTTTGAAGAGCTAATACGTCGCTTTGCTGAAAGCTCTAACGAGACTGCAGGGGAGCACTTTACCCCGCGCGATATCGTGCGTTTAACTACCTCACTGGTGTTTATGGAAGACGACGACGCCCTAACCAAAGAAGGTATTATTCGTACCATTTACGACCCAACAGCGGGTACTGGCGGCTTTTTATCATCAGGCATGGAGTACGTACATGAGCTTAACCCTAATGCGGTTATGCGCGCATTTGGCCAAGAGCTCAACCCTGAGTCTTACGCTATTTGTAAAGCCGATATGCTTATTAAAGGGCAAGACGTAAGCCGCATCAAACTAGGTAATACCTTATCGAATGATCAGCTAGCAGTAGATAAGTTTGATTACATGCTGTCTAACCCGCCATTCGGGGTAGATTGGAAAAAGATTGAAGGCGATATTAAAGACGAGCATACAATTAAGGGCTTCGGTGGTCGCTTTGGCGCAGGCTTACCAAGAGTGTCTGACGGTTCGCTATTATTTTTAATGCACCTTATTAGTAAAATGCGCGATGCCTCAGACAACGGCGGGCGTATCGGTATTATTCTAAATGGCTCACCTTTATTTACGGGCGGCGCAGGCAGTGGCGAAAGTGAGATTCGTCGCTATATTTTAGAGTCCGATTTACTTGAGGCAATTATAGCCTTACCTACTGATATGTTTTACAACACAGGTATTGCTACCTATGTATGGGTGTTGTCGAATAAAAAGTCGCAGCAGCAAAGCGCTGAGCGTAAAAATAAGGTTCAGTTAATTAATGGCGCTAACTTATGCGGTAAAATGCGTAAATCTCTTGGCTCTAAACGTAATATAATGAGCGAAGACGACATTAAAGTTATCACTCGCAGCTTTGGTAACTTTGAACAAGTAGAAACAAAAACACTTGAAGAGCTAGGCTTAGCCAAACCAACCGAAGCTAAAAGTAGCCGAGGTCGCCAAGCGGCTAACCCTAAAGCCGATGTAGCAAAGACCTTTGCCAGTAAAATATTTAATACCTATGAGTTTGGTTATCGCCGTATCACCATAGAGCGCCCATTAAGATTGTCAGCTCAAGTATCTGATAAAGCCATTGCATCACTTCGCTTTGCACCTAAACCTTACAGTGGTGCTATGATGGCGCTGTATGAAAAGTTTGGCACACAGTGGTCTACAGACAATTCAGGTGGTAGCTCGGGTGATAATCAATACGGCGATTTGAGCGCAGTTGAAATTGAAGCCAGAGCCATTATTAAAGCCGACTTCCCTGAGCTGAAAGAAAAGCAAATTAAAGATGTATTAGAGCCTAAACTTTGGTTATTCCAAAAATCACTCATGGAAAAAGCGAAGCAACTACAAACGCAATTAGGTGACGATGCTGGTGGTAAGCAGCTGCAATCAGACGACTTTAACCAGTTTGATATAACCTACACACAAGCGCTTAAAGCCTTAGATATTAAGCTCGAAACCAAAGAGAAAAAACAGCTGCTTGATGCCATTACCTTTAAAAACCCAGCGGCAGAATGCGTGGTTGATAAATTATTTAAAGGTTCAGCAGACCCACTACACGGCGCATTTCAATACCAAGGAAATGTAACAAAGTGGCAAGGTAAAGTAGTGACTTTCAAGCAAGATGGCGACCTACGCGATAACGAAAACGTCTCACTCAAAGAAGCTTATGCTGAGGGTGCACAGCAACCGAATATGACGACCAAAGAGATGGTTGAAAACTACTTTAACCGCGAAGTAGCCCCGCACGTAAGCGATGCATGGATTAACGCCACCAAGTGTGATGATAAAGACGGTGAGCTAGGTATCGTGGGTTACGAAATACCGTTTAACCGCCATTTTTATGAGTACCAGCCACCACGTAACTTAGCTGAGATTGATGCAGAGCTAGATGCTGTGAGTAGTGACATAATGAAATTGTTGCAAGAGGTGCATTCGTAATGAAGTATTGTGATCTTAAGTCATCTAATATAGTGACTTTGCAGCTAAGACTAACCTCATGGTGGATTAAAACCCAACAAATAACTATTATTAATTTACTATTGTTATTGACCTTATCGTCATTAAAAACTAATATAATACGTAATATACCCGCCAAGCCTATGTGCTTTGATTTATCAAAATTCATGCTGAAATTGTGCGGGTTTTCTTTTTTCTACGCCTTAATAACTTCCTCCCATTTAAAACATACATGCCATCTAGTAAAAAGTTTTGATAGGGAATTGATGTGATCCCATTTTTTAAACCCTCGATTAGCCTTGATGAGCAAATAGCGTTACTCCAGCAACGTGGGCTAAGTATAAAAGAGCCTGAACGAGCTAAACATTATTTAGAGGTTATTAGCTTTTTTAGACTATCAGCCTATATGCGGCCTTTTCAAAAGTTACACGATGAAGAGCACCCATTTAATGAAGGCAGTGAGTTTAAACAAGTGGTTGCTTTGTATGCTTTTGACCGAGAGCTTAGGCTGTTAATTATGGATGCGGTTGAGCGCATTGAAGTTGCTACCCGCTCCATGTTTAATAATGTTATGGGCCCAAAGTATCAAAAAGATGATGAGCCTTATAGTGGCTCTCACTGGTACATTGACCGCAATCACTTTAATCGCAATTATGATCATAATCGATTAATTAAATCATTAAGTGATAAGCAGGACAAAGAGCGTGGCATTTTGGCAAGAGAGACCGCAAAAATTAATAATTCGCCGCAACATACCCCCGAAAAAAAAGCGGAACTAATTAATCTAAAGCAACGTGAAAACTATTGCCGATACTATGTGAGCCATTATAACGAGCCTAATTTACAACCATGTTGGGCTGTAATTGAAGAGCTAACGCTGGGTGAGCTTTCTCATTTATATAAAGGGTTAGTTAAAGACTCCGACAGAAAAGCTATCGCAAAGCGCTTTAATGTTCCTCAGGATAAATTTGCGAGTTGGTTACATACTCTTACCTTTATCAGAAATTGTTGCGCGCATCATGCTCGCTTGTGGAATAGGGAGTTACCTATTGCACCTAAGCTACTAAGAGACGCAGAATGGCAGCTACCCACAGCGTTACCTAATAGCCATATACAGCCTGCAAAACGCTTATATTCAGTTTTATTATTGCTGGCACACCTAATGAAAGAAGTAAGTCCCGATAGTCAATGGACAGACAAGCTTGTTCAATTAATAGTTAAGCACCCAGAAGTACCCGTTAGAAATATGGGGTTTCCTGAAAATTGGGCAACGCATCCATTTTGGGCTTTGAAGGATGATGAGAATGCATAAAAACAAACACCTAAAATCACAGCAAACAGCAGAATATAAGCAATGGCTTACTGAGCTTAAACATAAAGTGGCATTAAGCCAGCAAAAAGCCGTTGTTAAAGTGAATGCCGAGCTTTTAGCCCTGTGCGGGCAATTGGGCAACAACTTGTTGCCCAATTGGTTTAAATCTCAACTTGGAGGTTCGCATGAATGAGTTAAAAGCTGGAAAATATCAGGCATATCCTGAGTATAAGGATTCTGGGGTTGAATGGATCAGAGATATTCCGTCAGGGTGGGAATTAAAGCCAACTTTTGCTCTTTTTGATCAGACAGCGCATAAAAACTTAGACGGCGTAGAAACTAATGTTTTATCACTTAGCTACGGCCGAATAGTTAAACGTGATGTAGAGAAAAACTTTGGATTATTACCAGAATCATTTAATACATATCAAATAGTTAATTCAGGGGATATTATTCTACGATTAACTGATCTTCAAAATGACAAGCGAAGCCTTCGTGTAGGTCTGGCTAAGCAAAATGGGATTATCACATCTGCATATTTAAAACTTGCAACAAAGTCGGAATTGAACTCGCGCTTTGTTTACAGGTTACTTCATTCATATGACACGACAAAAGTATTTTATGGCATGGGTGGAGGCCTACGCCAGTCTATGAAATTTGAAGACTTTAGAAGACTACCAATACTCGTACCTGCACTTGAAGAACAAATCCAAATCGCCAACTTCCTCGATCACGAAACGGCTAAAATCGATACCTTGATCGAAAAGCAGCAGCAACTGATTAAGCTATTAAAAGAAAAGCGCCAAGCGGTGATAAGCCATGCAGTGACTAAAGGCCTTAACCCACAAGCCCCAATGAAAGATTCGGGTGTCGAGTGGTTAGGTGAGGTGCCAGCTCATTGGATTGCTTCAACTTTAAAACATTATAGCGAGGTTATTGACTGTAAGCATATAACTGCAGAGTTTTTTGATGATGGCATCCCTTTAGCGAGTATTAGTGAAGTTAAAAAATGGTTTGTAGATTTATCAACAGCAAAGTATACGAGTGAAAAGTATTATAATGAACTTATTGGTGGAGGCCGAGAACCCAAGGTTGGAGATATCATTTATAGTCGAAATGCAACTGTTGGCGAAGCCGCTATTGTAAGCGAAGGGCTTCCCCCATTTGCAATGGGGCAGGATGTTTGTTTGATCAGACTATCTAACGGGTTACTTCCTTTGTTTGCTATGTATGTTCTTCATTCCGGTGTAATAAGTCAGCAATTAGAACTAGCAATGGTTGGTTCTACATTCAAAAGAATAAATGTTGATAATATTAGAAACTTCGCATTCGTAATACCACCATTATCTGAACAAGATCTAATAGTCAGTGAATTAGAAGCGCTAACTTCGAAATATGATGTGCTTATTAACAATTCAACTAATGCTATTGAATTGATGCAAGAACGCCGCACGGCCTTAATCTCTGCTGCAGTTACAGGCAAAATAGACGTGCGTAATTGGGAGCATCCAAATGATTAATAATGTTACGCCGCCGCTTGGTCAGTTTATTTTATTTGAAACAGATGAAGGCCAAACCAAGGTTGAATGTCGTTTTGAGGCCGAGACGTTATGGCTGACTCAAGCTGATTTATGCCTGTTGTATGGCAAGTCAAAAGCGACCATCAGCGAGCACATTACTAATATATTTAACGAACAGGAATTGGCTGAAAATTCAGTTGTTCGGTTATTCCGAATAACTGCCGAGGACGGCAAAAACTATAATACTAGGCACTATAATTTGCCGTTAATTATTGCAGTAGGTTACCGCGTGCGCTCTAAGCAAGGCACTAAATTTCGCCAGTGGGCAACAGGAACATTACAAGAGTACCTAACCAAAGGTTTTGTAATGGATGACGAGCGCCTTAAAAACCCTGATAACATGCAGTACTTTGATGAGCTGTTAAACCGCATACGCGACATACGTTCATCAGAGAAAATTTTCTGGCGTAAGGTGTGCGATATATACGCCACCAGCATAGATTACGATGGCAAAGCACAAACCAGTGTCGACTTTTTTGCGAAAGTGCAAAATAAAATGCATTGGGCTGCACATGGTAATACCGCAGCAGAGCTCGTGTTTAAACGAATTGATGCCGACAAACCTCATTTAGGCTTAACCAGCTTTGCAGGCACAGAACCAACCCGCAAAGAGGTGGTTACAGGCAAAAACTATTTAGACGAGAAAGAACTCGATACTTTAAATAGATTGGTTAATTCCTACTTAGAATTTGCAGAGCTGCAAGCCCGTAACGGTAAACTAATGAAAATGGCAGACTGGGCAAGCAAGCTTGATGACTTTTTGCGCTTAAGTGACTATGAAGTGCTTAACCATGCTGGCAATATTTCACAGGCACAAGCGACAGAAAAAGCAAAACAAGAATACGATAAGTACCGTAGAGTTATTGATGCTCAGCCATCAAAGGTTGATTTAGACTTAGCCAATGCACTCAAACAGCTGCAGGGTAAACCTGAAAAGTAATTTAAATAAATTTTGCACATAAAGTAAAAAATAACAAAGGGATAGAAAAGTAATGGATATAGAATTATGGAAAAGGATTTCAGGCTTTATTGACTTAGATAGTTACCCTGAGCTGCCTTGTCCTCATTGTAATCAGTATTCACTAAAGTTAAGCAAAGAAAGTGTTCAATCTCGGCCTGTTAATAAAGAACACCTACTTATTACCAGTCGAAAATACCGATTTGAAAAAGAGAGAAAACAGGCTTTAATCGATAAAAGTCGCGAAGTAAGTAACAAAAGTGAAGGTCTTCTTATCCCATTGCTTCTAACTTTTACAAACGCTTATGCCGAGGCTGTTGAGCCTACAAATGGTAATACTTTTATATTTAACAGTTTTTTTGAGTGTGCGAACTGTCAACAGAATATAAGTGCTTCAGGAATGTTATTGGAGCATCAAACTGGCATGAGTCAGTCATCATCAAAGGCTAGACAAATAAAAGTTGAGCATTTTTCTCCATCTATTTTTATATTTCCGATCTCAGAAAATGTTCCCAAACATATAGCTGAAGAGTTACTAGATGCATTTAAACACTTTCATTTTGATCCTCCATCGTCAGCCTCTAAATTAAGACGGGCAATTGAAAACTTTTGTAAGGATATGCAGGTTGAGGGTAATAACCTTGGGCGAATGATCAAAAGTTTGGAGAAAACCCATCCTGAAGAGGCTAAATACCTTGATGCCTTGCGACAGATTGGTAACGAGGGGACGCATGGCTCTGATGTAGCTGAGCTCGATTTGCTATACGCTTTTCAAGTTTTCCAGTTTGTTTTAGAGCTTTATGATCGAAATGCTCGCTATAACGAACTCACTCATGTGTATGACAAGTTGGCTAAAAAATATGAGAAAAAGAAGCAGCCACAGCAGCTCCCCAAGCTTGAACAATTAGATAATACTAAATAACAAAATAAGAATAAAATCATGAATGATGTAACTCAAGAACGTATTTTTCAAGATGACATAATTAGCCAAATGGTTGCAAATGGCTGGGTTGAAGGCAAAGGTGTTGGCTATAACTGCGAAACCGCTTTGTATGAACAAGATGCACTGGCCTTTGTTAAAAACACCCAACCAAAAGAGTGGCAAAAACTGTGCAAGGTATTCCCTAATGACCCTGAACGCCACTTTTTAGAAGCGCTGGTGGCACAGCTTAAAAAAGCAGATATAAACGCCACAGATAAAGCCTCACGCACATATGGTGTATTAGGTGTGTTACGCCATGGTTTAAAAATTCGTAATGCGCGTTTTGAACTGTGCCAATTTAAACCAGAGCATAACTTAAACCCAGAAACCTTAGCGCGTTACGAGCAAAACACTTGTCGTATAGTGCAAGAGTTAGTGTATAGCCCGTATGCCAATGCAGAGCACTTAGCTGCAACAGGTAGCAAAGCCAAGAGCTGGCGCATAGATTTGGTGTTATTTGTAAACGGCTTACCTGTATCAACTCTTGAGCTTAAATCAGAATTTAAACAAGCGGTTGAAAATGCGATTAAGCAATACAAACAAACTCGCTTACCTAAAGACCCCGCAACTAAAAAGCCAGAACCACTGCTGACCTTTAAGCGCGGTGCATTAGTTCACTTTGCCGTAAGCCAGTATGAAGTGTATATGACCACTAAGCTTGCGGGTGACGACACTTTGTTTTTACCCTTTAACAAAGGCACAAGCGAAGGTGGTGCAGGTAATGATATACCTGAAGACACTAACCGTTATGCAACCGATTACTTGTGGAATGAAGTATTAGTGCCTAAAAACCTGCTTAACATTTTAGGTAGCTTTGTACACTTGCAAATAGAAGAGTTTGAAAATTGGGAAGGGCTAAAAGATAAAAAAGAAACGCTTATTTTCCCGCGCTATCACCAGTGGGATGTAGTAAGTAAGCTTATTGAGGCTGCAATTGAAGAGGGCACAGGCAACAAGTATTTAGTGCAACACAGTGCAGGCTCAGGTAAATCAAACTCTATTGCTTGGACAGCCCACCAGCTTTCTACCTTGTATGACGAGCAAGGTAATAAACAGTTTCATTCAGTGATTGTTGTAACAGACCGAACGGTACTTGATGATCAGCTGCAAGATACTATTTATCAGTTTGAGCATGCAGATGGTGTAGTGGGGCGAATTAACAATAAAGAAGGTGATGGTTCGAAATCAGAAAAGCTTGCTAGTGCACTTGAAAACGCTCAGCCTATTATTATAGTAACCATTCAAACCTTCCCGTTTGTATTGCGTGCTATAGAGAACAGCACCAGCTTAAAAGAGCGCAGCTATGCGGTTATTGCCGATGAAGCTCATTCATCACAAAGTGGCTCTACTGCTCGACAGTTAAAAGAAGTGCTGATGACTGAAGAGATTGACGATGATGTTGAGTTATCGTCAGAGGATATACTCGATGCTACCGTTGCAGCCCGCCGAGGTAGTGCAAACCTTAACTACTATGCGTTTACTGCCACACCTAAAGCAAAAACAATAGAGCTGTTTGGTCGATTACCTAACCCAGAACTACCTCCATCAAAACAAAATAAGCCAGTGGCGTATCACATATATTCAATGCGCCAAGCAATAGAGGAAGGCTTTATATTAGATGTGCTTAAAAATTACACTAACTATAAGGTGATGTACCAACTTGCTCAAAAAATAGCAGCGGCAGATGAAGAGGTTGATAGTAAAAAGGCAACCGTAAAGCTTAATCAATGGGTGCGCTTACACGACCATAATATATCGCAAAAAGTTAAAGTGATTATTGAACACTTTAAAGATAACGTAATGGGTTTATTAGGCGGACAAGCTAAAGCCATGGTAGTCACTGGCTCACGTAAAGAGGCTGTACGTTATAAGCTTGCATTTGATAAGTATGTAGCAGAAGCGCTTGCAGAGCAAAAAACAGGTTACTCGACAATACGCGCTATGGTGGCATTTTCAGGCGAAGTTGAATTTACCGAAAGTGACCCCGATAGCGCTGCATTTTTAGATAAAAAGTTTACTGAAAAAAATATGAACCCTGAGCTTAAAGGCCGCGATATGCGCAAAGCATTTGATAGTGACGATTACCAAGTAATGCTGGTGGCTAATAAGTTTCAAACAGGGTTCGACCAACCAAAGTTATGCGCTATGTATGTAGATAAAAAGCTAGGTGGTGTTGAGTGTGTGCAAACCCTGTCGCGATTAAACCGTACTTACCCAAGTAAAGCGCAAACAGGCACGTTTGTACTGGACTTTTTTAATGCCCCAGAAGACATACTAGAGGCATTTCAACCTTACTATCAAACTGCAGAGCTTGCTGATGTGACTGACCCGCAGATTGTTTTTGATTTATTTGAAAAACTGCGTGCTAGCGGCATATTTTTATGGACTGAGGTTGAGCAGTTTTGTGCGGCTTTTTTCACTAAAAATAAATCAAATGCGGCAATTAGCAATATTATTCACCCAGCTAAAGAGCGTTGGCAAAAGCGTTACGCCTCAGCAATTGAGGCGTATATAAAAGCCAAAGAAATGTTTGAGCGCACCAAAAAGACTGAAGACGCAGTGTTAATAGCTAACGCAGAAACAAGCTTTAAAGAGTGTAAACAAGAAAAAGACCGCCTAGAGATATTCAAAAAGGATTTAGGCAGCTTTACCCGCTTTTACGAGTTTATGTCGCAGCTGGTGGAGTACGACGACAAAGAGCTTGAAAAGCTAAGCTTATTCGCCCGCCATTTACGGCCACTGTTACGTGAAAAAGTAGTGACCGAAGATGAACTTGATTTAGACAACGTAGTAATGAGCCATTACCGCCTATCAAAAATACGCCAGCAGGATATTCAGTTAAAAGAAGGTGATCCTGATTACAAGCTAGAGCCAAGTAATGACGTGGGTAGTGCCAAAGCGAAAGATAAAAAAGAGGCGTTTTTATCGCAAATAATCGACAAGCTTAATGAGGTTTTTATTACTGATAACCTAACAGATAAAGACATGCTAAATTATGCCTTTACAGTGCGCGATAAACTAAGCGAAAACGCCTCTGTAATGAGCCAGATTGCAAACAACAGCCCAGATCAAGCCATGCTAGGTGATTTCCCTCAAGCAATGGACGACGCCATTTTAGGAAGCAGTGATGCCCACCAAGAACAAATGATGCAGCTGCTGTCAGATCCAGCAAGAAACCAACAATTTGCGCGAGTGATATTTGATATGTTGAGTGGGTTTAAAAAATCATAGGCTTTCAGGAGTTGAAATGGTACAGGATTTAATTAAAGGCTGGTTTAGTGATAATAAAGTGAAGATCACAAGCCCTGTTTTAGGCGCTTTTGTGGGGGCGTGGGTTTTATTCAATTGGAAATACTTTCTCTTATTATTTTGGGGAAAAGGAGACCTTGAAGTTAGGCTTTTAGCTTTCGAAGAGATAATTATACCTTCAAACTTAAGCGTATGGCTGTGGCCTTTGCTAGTGGCATTGATATACGCGTTTGGTTTACCGTATTTGAATGTTTTAAGCCATAAATTACTTAAAAGAGCGGAAGAATGGCGACACAGCGAGGTTGTTGGTATTGATATAATAAAGGCTAAGAAAAAAACGGAATTGAACGAAGTAATATACAAAGGAGATCCTGCCAACCCGTACTTAGGGAAAAAGTTAGAAGCCGAGTTAAAAGAGCTTGAAGCTAGAGCGGATACAAAAAGAGCTGAGGCTAACAGTAAAAAGGTTAAGCTGGAAGAGCTAGAAGCTCAGAAAAAGGCGTCTATAGCAGAACAAAAGAAATTAGAGTTAGAAGCTGAGCAGGAAGAATTAAAACTCAAAGATTTAAGAAGACGAGATGAAAGAGAAAAGCTGGCTCAAGAACGAGCAAAAGCCCATCACCACCAAGAGATATTAAACGCAAGGTTCCCGACCGCTTACGTTTTTCTTAAATATTTATCAGAATCTTTTATTGAAGATGAAGTAAATGCGCCTATAGATTTTATGATGGATTGTTTAGTGATTTGCTTCGGTTATAGAAATAGTGACGAGCTATTAGTAGATGATGATTTTTCATTATCTCAGTTACAGGAGCTTTCATGTGTTGCATATAGCAATTCAACAATTCTCAAAGCTCTTTCTGAGCTCATTAAAAAGTCAAGAATAAACGTAACAGCAGAAGAAGTTTTTGATCACTTGGTTCAAATGTTTGAAAATATGGATACTGTCAGATTTATGTCTGATGATTTGTTCAAAGATTTAGCAAGTGAGTTTGCAGGTGATTCAGATAATTATGATTTATTATTACATGAGGATTCTGTTACAGGGTCAATGGCAGAAACTAATGCTGAGTTTGAGTTTGTTGAAGATGTTCATGTTATTGGGGTTGAAGAAAGACAAGATGGAGAGGTATCTATTAAGATGGGCGCAACAGTTTCAGGTACAAGCAATGAGGATAAGATGTTTTCTGGTGATTCAATAGATGTAGTTTTTAGCCTAGCTTTTTATCCAACTATTGGTGGAAATGGGTATTCTCAACCAGAGATTGAAAATGTAAGCTCCTCTGTGAGCGATAGTTGGAGAGAGTAAATTCATATTATCTATAAATATTTCGAGTTCTTGGCAGAGTATAGAATTAAGTAGTTAAAAACTGGGCTTCCCATAGTTTGCTAAACACTAAGTACGCGGTATTGTAATTTCTGATAAAAAGTGCTTAATGGACAAAGGTAAGAGCTTTTTATTAATTTAAACTCAGTGCTGTTTAACAAACTACTGAGTAAGGGCATCAGCATAAGAGTTCCATTATTTTGATATTGGAAAGGAAAATATCGAAGCTTAGTTAGAAATAAACCGTATTGAATCAAATTTCCCGCTTCAAAATTGAGCGATTAATCGCAGAGATAGCCATGGCTTACAAACTAAAGTTAGAGGATTTAAATTACTATATCCCGAGACATGATGAGATAAGACCTCAGCAAACTTTATGGCTTGCAAATGAAGTTTACCAAAATTCAAATGTTCATTTGGTTACTGACATAACTGTAGATAGAGAGGTAACTTTATATATTGATGAGCGTTTTATTAAAAGTATGACATTTGTTGGTGGTGTCCTTGTTGATAATAGTTTTGTCTCAGCAATTGCAGGTTTCGTTAAACAGTTTAAATATAAATTCAGGCCAGAACTTGAGCCTGAGGAATGGTTGATTAAAGGAAGCGGTAATTGGATACATGATGATCAAGAATTTAAAGAAAGTAAAATGGAGGCATTAACAAGATGGATATTGTGGTCAAAGGCATTAGAAAAACATAAGCTAAATTTTGATTTCCATTCTGCTACAGTTTTAAATAAAAAGTATAATTTCAAGTCAAGGAATAAGCGAGATAAAAATATTGAAAAATTTGAGGTTCTGTTTGACTCTATTTTTTCATCATTAAAAGCTTACCATAATGCAAAAATAACAGTTATTACAGACAATATTGAAGGTGCACAAAAGTTAGCATTTTATAAGTCTATAGAAAAAGCTAAGTTACATTATGAAATCAATGGTCAAATCCTTAAAAAAGACGATTATGGAAGCTTTGACTCATGTCTTATGCAATTTGTTGATATGAACATATATCCAATGAGCCGTTTTCTCATGCCTCAGAATAACAATATTTTGATGGACTTTGAAAATTTCGCTATTGAACATGTAAACGGCACTATTCATAATACATTGAAGGAGAAAGGTAAGCTTTACGTTCATTATTTGGCTGCTAAATATAATATAATGAGTACGATGTTCCATGTGTTACGGCATTCAATAAGGAAAAATCAGTACTTTTCTCGTCAACAAGAAGCAGAATCATCTTGTCACTTATTATCTAATAGGGTTCATTTGAATTTTGGAGCGTTAGTTGATAGGGAAATTCATAGGTTCTGCAATAATCCTCAAAATGCTAAGTTCATGGATTTATCAAAACTTTAATTTTCCAAGGGTAAATATCATAGTGGCATAGTGGGTACGGCTTTATAGCCGTACCTTTTTCAACCAGAGCAACTTTCGTAATATTGGCAATTTAGCAAAGAGAGGCGGCATTAATACCAAAACCATACAAAGACTTGTTACCTCGACTCATAATACTCTTTTACCGCAGATGAGGTTTTTGGCGGCCAAACTTGGTTTGTCATGTAGCTATTGAAGTTAGAGATCCATTTCAAAACTGCTTCAGAGGTTTCGCTAAATGGCTGGTTTTGTGCCCTCAGTTTTGATGTGTTTTGTATGTGCTCGTTTAATTTATCTTTTATCATTTTTGCAGCACGCGCTTGGCTATGCTTTGAATTCATATAATTATTTTCGTATTCCCTTAAAACAAAAAACACAAGCTCTTTTTGTTTAAGAGCTTTGTTTTGACCACCTTGTCTGCCGCGTTCAATAGCTTGGGCATTTAAATATTTTAGCCCACCTATTTTTTCAAGTTGAATTTGTGTTTGCTCGCGAATCATAATTTCAATTCGTTTTGCTTTTATAGCCAATCCCAAGTTTGGAATTCCCAGCCCTCTTAGTAAATCACCCGCATAATCAAAAATGTCTAAGTTATTATGGTTAAGTTCATTTGCACCTAGCTTTGCGTCAGCCTCACGATACTCTTCTATAACTTGTAGTATGGTACTTTCTTCTTTTACAACGACTATTGAATCAGTTTCTACGTGCCCAAGATAAGTTGTTACAGCGTAATTAATGAATTCATCAACCATTTTATTAAAGACGTTCGTTGCTGCTGTTAGATTATCGAGTTGTTGTATTTCCTCTACTAAATAGTTTTCAAGTTCATCCCGCACTAAATTTGTAAAAAAGGCATCAGGATTTTCTATATCTAAAGGGTGAACGAGTTGACCATCAATATAAATACTCTCAATTTCATTTGCAGTTGGTTGATCACTTGCCATAAAAACACCTCATTATGAAAAAATACACGGCTTAAAATTGCTGTAAAAAGCATAAATATTGCTTTGAATAGGAACAGCATCTATAATCTTCGAACATACACGATAATATACAACTGCTGAAAGTATTATTTGTTATTTTTCATTTGGTTAAAGTGCTTCAGACGGCGGTTCATATCCCTTTCCGACAGCGAATTGGTAGTACCACAGCCAGTACCATATTATGAAATTTAAAATATCGTTATCTCTTTAATAACATAGGGTTATTTGGTTGATTGGGCTTCCCCCAGCTCCACCAATATCGGTTTTTAAATTCGTTGATTTAAAAACCCTAAAAAACCCACCAATTTGAGCAATCAGGTTGGTGGGTTTTTTATGTTTAAGGCGAGGTGTTTTATTGTTTTAATAGCTCATCGCTTATTTTTATTTTATTGAAATAAGCGCTTCATTTTACTGGTGCTTTAGGTACTCGCATCTTATTTTTACTCATGTTAACGTCATTATTCTCTTTTACTTGCCAAGTGATCTTATATGGAATTTTTAGCTGGCGATTTATTAACGCCGCTCAGCGTGATTGGGCTTATTATATTATCGGCTGTAACGTCGATGATTTCGGCGGCTTTTGGTGCTGGTGGCGGGTTGATGTTGTTGGTGGTGATGGCATCGTTATTGCCTATGAGTATTGTTATTCCGGTGCATGGGTTAGTGCAGCTGGGCTCAAATGCCAATAGGTTTATGCTGACTTTTAAACACCTTGATAAAAGTATGTTTGCGTACTTTTCACTCGGTGGGCTTATTGGTGCGTTTGCTGCGTCGTCTATTGTGACCCGTATTCCACTTGAACTGATGAAAATTGTCGTGGCAGGGTTTGTACTTTATTTATTATGGGGAGTGACGCCAAAGTTGCGTGAAACCTCAGCTTTATGGCGCAGTACAGCTGGTGCTGTGACAACATTTTTATCGATGTTTGTTGGCGCAAGTGGCCCGTTAGTGGGCAGTTGTTTGTATGTTAATAATTATGAAAAGCTAAGATATACCGCTACTTTTTCCGCTTGTATGAGTGTGCAACATACTTTTAAAGCTATTTTGTATGGCTTTGTAGGTTTTTCGTTTTGGCAGTGGTTGCCTTTAGTTGCGGCAATGATCATCAGTGGTGCGCTTGGCACGTGGCTTGGTTTACAGTTATTACAGCGGATTTCTGCGGCTAAGTTTAAACGTATTTTTCGGGTTGTTTTAACCTTACTTGCGCTGCAATTGGCATGGCAGGGGTTACAAGCGTTTTAGCTAACAATTTGTTAAAGCGCTATAAGTCTAGGTGTCATAGCGCTTTATAAATTCTAAGGAGTACAGGGACAAGGGCAGGCTTTTCTATTACACATCATTACAATGAGTGTTGCACTGATATTCTAAATCACACTGACTTTGGTAACGATGAATAGGCAATCACAGCGGCATCCCTGTGTGCTAGATCGGGGTGCTGTAACTTTTTACTGTATTCATCACAAAAGATGATTGCATCTCCTTTTGTTATCAATAAAGGGTCGTGAGTGAAGTTTAATAACAGCGATTGCCAGCGCTGTATTATTTCTTTTGGTGGGCTTGGCAGAACTTTTAATATTGCTTTTGATTGGGTAAATTGGCTGTGTATTGCGATGTTTAGCATGTCGTCGTTTGCGGCTCCTAGCCAGCTAGTACCGTTATCGCCAACACATAAAAGTGGCATATAAGGCGCAAGTGCTGGGCATACATCATTTCTATACACCTCAACTTTCCAATAGTTACGGGCTATTTTTACAAACTGAGTAAAATCTTTAATTGGGGTAAAGTTTGATGTCGCTAAAGGCAAAATCTCTACTCTGGGTTTATTGGCATTCACGGTGTCGTTAGAAACATCAATATACCAAGGACCAATAATAAATGCGTTTTGAAAATACTCATCCCGCAGTGAACCCCATGCTTTTTGTAAAGGATTGCCCTGTGCAATAAGACCTTTTAATAAGCTAAGCCCAGGTTTGTTTGTGTGCGGCAGTTGTGCTTGTAGTAATGTAAATACCTCGTCTCTTATTTCTCTACAGCGGCCAATTGGATAAGGTTTTTCAGCAAAGTACGGCATAGTAGGCGCAAGTGTCAAATCGGCTATTAATCTTAGTTGAGCTAAGTCAGCACATAGTAAAGTAAGCTGCTCTGAGGAAAAGTTATTATCAAGCACGTATATTCCTTATCGTATTTATTGTAATTTTTTTAGTTGAGCTTGTGTGTAGGCGTCATCTCTAAGCCACCTCAACATGTTTGGATAACCGTTGGGGTGATCAGGTTGTTCGCACATAAACCATGAATACAACAGCGGATAGCCAAAGCCAGTATTATTGCTAAAAGCGGTTATTAAGCTAGCTGAACTGCCTCTATAACCGTGTTGATGAAATAAAACATCGGGTGCAATATTTAAGTAACATGCTGCGGCCCATGACCATGCAATCGCGGTCATTTCTTCAGCGGCTTGGTGATCATGGTTTTTCATATCGCCGGTTAAACAGGTTCTGTTTGTCTCTGAGGTTACTGCAATATGCCCTGCTTCATGAAGGATGTCACCAGGGTAGAGGCATTTTTCTAAATCAAGTAGTAAAGTTCCCTGGGCTACTTTAATTCCCGGCAAAAAAGTCTTTTCGTTTAACGTTTGATACCTGTGCTTTATTCCAATATGAGTAACAAAGGCGAGAATTTTTTCAATCTCAGTGTTCATACCACTCCCTGTATTTAGCAATTACAATTGTTGCTTACAGTAATATAGCACTCTATTCTAACTAAGTTTAGTTCGCGTTAATAAATCAATTTAAGGTGTTTTGCTTGTCTAAAATCAGGCAAGAAAAAGGAGTTATTATGCAAAATGAATTGATAGCAAAAGTGCCATCTCTGCACACAACAGCGCAGAGCATACTACCTTGTTATAAAGAAACTGGGCGCTTAGGTCTATTTCAATTAAAACGAATGTGGCACAAAGCGCAATTACAAAAACAAGGCTGTGCGGATAAAAAAATAATAGAAGGCGAATGGTCGCTTGATGTCATGATCATGGATACTTTAGGCTTAGGGCTCACACCGACGATAGAATTCATTTTTTCATCGGATAGTTTTTTAACGTTCGAAAACTGGGTAGAACAGCGTTATGGCATAGCTATTTCAAATACAGTTAAAAGTAAGTTAAATGAAAAGGTAGCAGCATTTTTTCAGCAAAAAGACCCAAAACAACAAAAAATATTACTAAATCAGCCTCGTCATTATGTTTTAACGTCACAGCAGTGGCAAAGCTGGGATGATAATGGTTACGTTATTATTCCTGAGTTGGTGGAAAAAACGCTATGTGAAAACGTTTGTAATATGATTTATGAACGTTTGAATATGGATAAACACAATCCTGCTTCATGGTACCGAAATCATGATCTTAAACAAGGAGTTATGGTACAAATTTTTAATGATATAACAATGCAAGCTATTCGGAAGCAGCCTCAGGTGCGGGATGTTTTTGAGCAACTGTGGGGTAAAAGTAATTTAACTGTAAGTACTGATAGGGTTGGTTTTAACCCGCCAGAGACATTGAGTTGGCAGTTTCCCGGGCCAAATCTGCACTGGGATATTAATTTTAATAAACCGCTCACCTTTGCAACGCAAGGGTTACTGTACCTTACTGACGTTACCGCTGATCAAGGTGCGTTTAGTTGTGTTCCTGGTTTTCATAAAAAAATAGACGGCTGGCTTGCTAGCTTACCTAAAAACACCAATCCACATCATTTTAATTGCCAACAATGGCACAGTACGCCTTTGCCTGCAAAAGCGGGCAGTTTAATTGTTTGGCAACATACACTGCCGCATGGTAGTTGTCCAAATAGGACGAATAGTCCTCGAATTGTGCAATATATAAATATGAGCTCATTATAAAGCTAAGCAAATCAAGCCTGCAGTTATTTATAAGAATAAAAATGATGCCATGTAATAACGTGTAATGTTTTTTATAACACTCCTGTGCCATGCTCAAGATAATTTAAATTAAGCTGCATTTACTAAGCCTTTTATTTTTTTTATGGTTTTTTATGATGTTTGATATAAGTCAAATAAATTAAAGCTATATAAAATAAATGAAAATTAAAGTTGTACCCTATAGCTTTTAAACTAAGCTCTTAACTGAATGTAGCATTAATTCCCTAATAGAATTTAGCACGATAATTGGATATCAAAGGAATATTTCAGTATGGAAGCACAAAGTTCACAGCTTACAAAGCGTTTACGGCGCGCAAAACCAATAATTTGTTATTTAAAGTCTTTACTTAAAATGCAATTAGAGTCATGTGCTAAAGCCGTTATAGTGAGTGAAAGTAGCTCAACATACCGCAACAATATACATACAGAAATCGATTTCACCCCCATCCTGTATACACTTTGTTTTAAGATTAAATACTTGCTCATTCATTCTCTTCGTTTGAGAACAAATAATGAATGATGACATACTTATTCCTGAAGTTGTTAATGCTGGTGAGAATATAGTCTCTCCAGTCATTTCGTTTGCCAAGCTTGAAATTTTTTATAATGTAAAAAAGATGTCTGCCGATTTGCTTGTAGCAAAAAAATTAGAATGGGTTAGACATGTTAATACCCAGTGTTATCAGGGCGATTGGGATGTATTGCCTTTAAGAGTGCCTGTTGAACATGCTGATAAGCATGTGATTCTGCAATCTTTCGCAATTGAGTCTAGCTCAAGTTTTATTGATGGCGATCACCTTCAATATTTACCTTCTATTAGTGAGTTATTGTCAGAATTTAAATGTAATATTTTATCTGCACGGCTTATGCGCCTTTCGCCCAACTCTTTGATTAAACCCCACCGTGACCTTGGATTGAGTATTGAGCTATCAGCCCAGGCACGTATTCATATTTCTTTAGAGACATCTGAACATGTTGAATTTTTAGTGGATGATTTAAAAGTTCCAATAAGTCAGAGCAGCTGTTGGTATATAAATGCCGATGCGGAACATTCTGTAATAAATACTGGTGATACACCAAGAATCAACCTTGTCATAGACTGTAATGTTAATGAGTGGTTGTTGGATTTAATTATGAACTCTAAAGATAAAACATATTGTAGTAAAAAAAGTAAGCTAAGGAGCTAAAGAGGTAATGAAACTTAATATTCCTAAGGGCTTAAATATAAGACCGTCAAATGCAAACGATAAGCCTTTTTTAGAAAAGCTGCATAGTTTAATGCGACAAGACTTACAGTTAATTGATGGCGAAAAAGATTTTGTAGAGTCAATTGTGGAAATGCAGTTTAAAGCTCAAACCCAAGGGTATGGAGATAAGTTCCCCAATGCAATGTACTTTATTATTGAAAAACATCATGAAGCAATCGGTAAGGCAACCATTGATTTTGGCCCAAATGAAATTCGCATCGTCGATATTGGCTTTTTACCAAGTGCGAGAGGGCATGGTTTTGGCTCAGCGATAATCCAATCGTTTCAAAGTGCTGCATTACAATCTGGTGCACCTTTAACACTGACCGTTGAGCAATATAATTTTGCTGCTAAGCAGTTGTATGCGCGTTTAGGGTTTCAAGTTGAATCAATTAGCCCGCCATATGAATTTATGGCGTGGTACCCACACCCAGTGAAATTAATGAGTGGTGTGTGACTAAGCGAAGTTAAACACAGGAGTTGAATATGGAAAAGTTTACGTTTGAAAATGTTGAAAGAGCACAAGGGTCAATTGTTAAGGTTGCTGGTCAAGATGGTGAAGTAGAGTTAAAGGTATCATCAGTTGATAGAACAAAACTGAATGGGGAACAATGGGATGCATTTCGTGTTTTGCTTAAAGGCTCTGCAAATGAACCTTTAGAACAAGGCACATATAGACTCACACACGATGCATTTAATGATGCAGAGCTGTTTCTATCACCAAATAGCGAAACTGAGTATGAGATATACATCACGACACAAAAATAGTACTTCGTGTTTAATAGACTAAATTATTCGTTTAATAAAAGTGAGTAGGGAGATTTATATGGCTGATCCGTTTATATCTGAAATACGACCATTTGCGTTTGATTTTGCCCCAAAAAATTGGGCATTCTGTAATGGTGGAGTGATCGCAATTACACAGAATGGGGCACTGTATGCTCTATTAGGGACTCAGTTTGGTGGTAACGGAACAAGTGATTTTAAGTTACCGGACTTACGGGGGCGCACGCCTATCGGTAGTGGGTTTTTGAGCACTGAAAACCGTCCCTTTTATGCTGGAGATAGTTCAGGGGAGGAAACGGTTAGGTTAACGTTAGATGAAATGCCAGCGCATACGCATGCAGTAAAAGCTACGGCTAGCATAGCCGCTAATAGCCCCGCGTTTACAGATCGTATATTTTCTGAATCAAAGGATAATAAGGGTACCTCAGCTGAACCTTTCGTATACGGTTCATCGTTAGATTTGACAGAACTTGCTCAGGATGTTGTTAGTAGTAGCGGGAGTGGGTCGCCACATACTAATCTTCAACCTTTACTCGTACTTAATTTTTGTATTGCACTGGAAGGTACCTTTCCAGCTAGAAATTAAAAAAGGAAACTAGCATGTCTGAGTCATTTGTCGGTGAAATAAAAATGATTGCTACTACATTCTCACCTAGGCAGTGGGCATTTTGTAGCGGGTCTACTTTTTCAATAAGTCAAAACCAAGTGTTATTTGCATTGATTGGCGCACAATATGGCGGTGATGGGCGCTCGTCATTTATGCTGCCTGATTTAAGAGGGCGTGTACCCGTACATTTTGGGCAAGGCCCAGGATTACAACCTTACCCTATAGCGCGTCAGGCTGGCGTAGAAAAAGTGACGCTTCTACCACAGCAGATGCCAGCACACACCCATAGCTTGCAGGCAAATAATAATCGTGCAACTACATCTACAGCCATTGGTAATGTTTTGGCGAGAAGCCCTGCAACTGAGTCAACTTATATATCAGGCGCTGTCACGGGAGAAAGTCAGCAACTAAATGACGCTGCAGTTGAAACTGTGGGTGCTAATGAGCCGCATACTAATATGATGCCTTATTTGGCTATACATTTTATTATTTGCCTCAACGGCCTCTTCCCATCAAGAAATTAAAGGAGAAATATTATGGCTGAACCATTTATGGCTGAAATTAGAATATTTGGTCTTACGTATAGTCCTAGAGCTTGGGCTAAATGCGCAGGGCAAATACTCAGTATTTCACAATCTACAGCGCTATTTAGTTTGCTGGGAACTAATTTCGGTGGTGATGGACGAACAACATTTGGAGTCCCTGATTTACAAGGCAGAGCACCAATGCATGCGGGATCAGGGATAGGACTAACGACTCGGCCATTTTCTACCTTTGGTGGTGTTAGCCAAGTAGCGTTGGCCCCCATACAGCTACCTAAGCATGACCATGTTATTTCAGGTGTATTTCAAGCTGGTAATACTGACCAACCAAGTGATAATCAACTTGCAATAGACGTTGCCTCCTCAGGTGGTGCACTGCGATATACTGCGCCACTGGATAGTAATACAAGTGCTATGAGTAGCAGCAGTTTAGCATCGTCAGGTAAGAGTCAGCGGCATGAAAATATGCAACCTAGCTTAGCGTTAAACTTTTGCATTGCACTAGATGGAATTTATCCACCAAGAAATTGATGTGTGAGAATACAGATTTTAGTTTGAAATCTGTATTCTACATATGATGAAAAACCATTATGTTTGTGCAGGAAGTAAGTTATATGTTGTTTGAAAGAGCTCTGTTGGTTGTTATTTACTTATGTTGAAATACCTTAATTGGCATATTGTTTTCAGCTGTTTAATTATAGTTGTGTGCTTATTTGCAAGAGATGTATCTGCTCAGGCGAGTTTAGACAAGCTGCAATTTAAAAGCTCTAAAGGTAGTGTTGTATTTGCCAAGCATGACAGTAATTTTTTGATTGATGATGCAGGGAAGATGTACGCTTTTAACAAAAAAATAATAATACTCTCTTTGCTATCAGTCGATGAGATCTCACAGCTACATGATGAAATAAAACAAGTTCAAGTAATCGCTAATATAGGAAGTGAATTGGTTTACTGGGTAACACCTAGACCCGAATATTTTTTTGATGTTTATTTAGCGTTAAGCAAACATCAAGATGTGCTAGAGATCGAACCAGATATTGCACCTGTCACAAAGTTAGTTACGTCAGGAACAAGCAGGCAGACTAGCAGCGTGCTTGTGTCACAAAATGCTCCTTTATGCGATAAACCAGAGAATACTGTGCGGGTTGCAATTATTGATGACGGCTTTGATTTTACTCACCCAGAGTTTGATGATTTAACAGTATTGTTTGAATATGATCCTGATGAAAAAACACTGGCAACCAGTGCTAAAAACCCAACTGATTACCATGGTACACGTGTTGTTGGAGTTATTGCTGCAAAGCAAGATAATATAGGGGTTGAGGGTTTCGCACCGACTAGTGAAATAATAGCTATCAGGCAAGTTTCAACATGGTCATCTTCTATAATATTGGCATTTCAGGTCGCTAAGTTGATGAAAGCGGATGTTATCAACTGTAGTTGGGTTTTACCGTTATTATCGGGTATTACGTCACTGGTAATTGAGAATGTTGCATCTGCATCAAATGCACCTATTATCGTTGTTTCAGCAGGAAATTCGGGTAAGAAAGCTTGTGAAGTCAATCATCTATCGGCATTAAGTTCAGTGGTTGTTATAGGGGCAATAAATAAAAATGGGAATGTTGCTGAGTTTTCTAATTATGGGCAATGTGTTGATTATTACGCCCCTTCTTCAATTGCATCAACGTCACTTAATGGGTATGTAAATTTTGGTGGCACCTCATCATCAGCCGCTATTGTTTCAGGCGTTGTGGCACAGCTAAAAGCATGCGGAGTTGAATACCCGTTAACAAAATTAACGATGGTTGAAAATATTTTGCCTGCACATGTAGTTAATAAAAATAATATAAAGAGTGTAACTTTGATTAGATCAAAAGGTAGTGAAATTAATGAGCACTGAAATGGAACCGTTAGATTTTAGTAGCACCCACAGTGACAACTTCCCAAAAATATTGGCTCAGTTGGGCGTATCGTTGATTGCGACAAGTTATCAATCACAACGTGTTATTTTAGTGCGTTCCAATAATGGCAAGCTAGAAACAAAATTAAAGGCATTTCCAAGACCAATGGGACTTTATGCCGACGAAAATAGGGTCACGCTTGGAACACTAAATCAAGTAATCGACTTTCAAAAAACACCAAGTGGTTATGCTGATGTTATTAATGGGAACCTTGATCGTTATGAAGAGTTGCCAAAAAAATTACAAGATAATGAACTCAGAGATAGCCCCAAATTTCGTGAAGAGTGGGATGAACAAGTCAAAAGTGTAAAGGCAGCCGACAGTTTGTTTATAGAAAGAGCGACTTTATCAACAGGTATGATCAACATCCATGATATTTGTTGGGGTAATGATGGTTTGTGGGTAGTTAACTCGATGTTCTCTTGTTTAAGTAAGTTAAGTCCTGACCATAGTTTTGTCGCTGCTTGGGTGCCGTCGTTTATTTCAGAACTGAAGCCGGAAAATAGATGCCATTTAAATGGCATGGCGTTGTTAGATGGTGTGCCTCGTTATGCTACAGCCTTTAGTGAATCAGATACAGCACAAGGTTGGCGTGAAGAGCTAGGGAATAAAGGGGTGCTTATTGATGTCGTTGAAAATAAGGTCATCAAATCAGGTATTTCAATGCCACATTCGCCAAGATGCCACGCAGGCAAGGTGTATTATTGTGCATCTGGAGATGGCGATATTCATGTATACGATCCAAAGTCAGGTACTAATAGAGTTTTATGTGAGTTGCAAGGTTTTACAAGGGGAATGACGTTCTTTGGTGACTTGATGCTTGTCGGTACGAGTACATTACGTAAATCAGAAGAGCATATTCGCTTTAAAGCAAACCCAAGATTATTAGATGGGAAAAGTGTGTGCGCAATATGGTTAGTGAATGTAAATACAGGTGAGGTGGTAGGTAATTTGACTTTTACGGGTGATGTAAAACAGATTTACGATATTGCTGTTGTACCGAACAGCAGGAAACCAGAGCTATTTCAAAGCTCAGACGCGTTGTCTAGCCATATTTTTGAATTTTGTCGAGGATGAGTATCATGGAACGTTTAAGCTTAAATAAAACTTTTTTAGGGGTTGCGATTTCTGCAGTAATAGCTAGCGGGGCTTACGCAGAAACAGTAAATGAAGCTGTAGATTTAAAACAATTTTCAAAAAAGTTAGCGCTAGAAACTGAAGATGAAATAGTTGGTATAGAGTCAAAAAGCCCATTTTCGACATTTAGTCGAGGGCAAAAAGCCCAATCACACTTAGTAAACCCAGATATAAATAATACATTAAGCTTTTTAAAAGAGCAGGGATTACTTGAAACGAATGAACAAAAAGTAAGTATTGTTAAGGGCGATAATACACAAGTAAAAAGTGATTTACTAATAAGAAAGGTGTTTGCAAGTGCAAACTGCACCCTACCAGGCGGGGCGTGCACCACTGTAAGCTCTTCTAGCTGTACTTTGAGAGGTGGTAGTGTTGGCGCTTGTGGGTCATCGCCAGAAATAGATGTTGAAGAAAGTGGATCGACAACTGTAAGCGAAGACTTTGGCAGTGTTGCAGCGGATGGTGTAGCAACTACAACAAAAACCTTTACGGTAAAAAATGAAGGCACTGGTAATTTAACGACTACGGCTGTTTCTATAACAAGTGGAAGTAGCGACTTTTCAATTACAGGCGGTACATGTGCTACGAATGGTCAAACATTAAGCTCAGGTATGCAATGTACGATACTTGTAACTGTACAAACGACAACAGTTGGTGGGATATCAGGTAATTTAAGAATTAGCAACACTGATGCAAATGAGAGTATGTATAATGTGTCTTTGAGTGCCACAGGTACTTCTACAAATTCAGCGCCTGTTGTTGATTTAAATGGTGGGATTCCAGGTACAGGGAGTTCAGTGTCATTTACCGAAGGTAGTGGTGCTGTAAATATTGCGCCCGATGCTAGTGCAGAGGATAGTGATGGCGATACAATAACAACAATAACCGTTGCATTAACCAACGATCAAAATGGCGCCTCAGAAGGGCTTAATGTTTCAGCGACTGTACAAAATGCACTTGGTGGTATATCCGGTGCCTCAGACATTACTCTGCAAGATACCATCTCAATCACCGGTGCAACAGCATCAGCCGCTGAAGTGGCCACCTTTTTGCAGAATATCACTTACGATAATACTTCAAATATGCCCGATGAAACTGCTAGAACGGTGACGGTGGTTATTAATGATGGCACTGTAAATAGTGTAAGTCGTACAGCGACTATTTCGGTTGCTAATATTACTTCTGCGAGTTCTACCGCAGCTGGATTTAGTACCTTAAACGGCACAAATTTATCTCCAGGCATTACTTTTACTAGCGAGAATGAAACACTCACAATTGCTAATACTAGCCACGTAACTGGGTCAACAGCCGATGGCGGTGGCGGCACTGATACACTGTCTGTAGTGTCGGGTGTAGACTTAACTGGGCTCACAAGCTTAACGGGTTTTGAAACCTTAACGCCTTATAACAATGGTTCATTGACATTAAGTGAAACGCAGCATGACAGTTTCACTACTATAAATGGTACAGGTACAAATCAATTTACTATCGCTAGTGCCAATGGCGATCAAACGCTCACTGGCGACACTGATATTGAAACCTATGTGCTTGGCGCTGCAATGACCTTTACGCTTGGTAGCGCAGCGCAAAATGTAACTGGCAGCAGCGCAGATGATACCGTTAATATTAATGCCTTCACGGTAACAGGTACATTGAATGGCGCTGCGGGTACCGATATATTGCAGGCTGGCACTGGTGCTGATCTTAGTGGTGCAACAATATCTGCCTTTGAGTCATTAACACTTGCCAGTGGTGCGAGTGTATTGATGACTGAAGCACAGCACGATGGTTTTACAACGTTTACAGCTCCAGGCGCAGAAACGATAACTATTAGCTCAGCAACGGATGGACTAACAGGCAACAGTGCGATTGAAACGTATGTTTTATCTGCACCAAATACATTCACCCTTGGCGCTGCGGGGCAAAATTTTACGGGTAGCACCGGCGACGATACTCTCAATGTTGGCTCGCTTAGCGCTACCGGTATTTTAGCGGGCAACACCGGCACTGATACGTTATCTATTAGTAGTGGTGGCAGTATTTCTGGCGCCACGGTTAGCGGCTTTGAAAACTTGACGGTAGCAAGTGGCGGTTCAGCAAGTATTGCTGCATCACAGCTAGCATTGTTCTCAGGCACTGTATCAGGCAGTGGTAATGAGACGCTGGATATTTTGGGGGATGGTAATTTCGCTACAGTATCAGCAATTGAAAGCTACACATTAAATGACGATAGCACTAACGCGCGTACAGTATCTATTAGCGCCGCGGGGCACTCAGTAACAGCTAGCTCGGTAACTGATGCCATTACGTTTGATATTGGCACACTAGCTTATACGGGAACAATTACTGGCGAAAATAGTGTTGCTGATACATTATCTATGAGTAGCGGCGCAAACATTAGTAATGCCACAATTAGTAATGTAAGTAATTTAACACTTGCTTCGGGTGCGTCAGTATCGATGACGGCCAGCCAGCATAGTAGTTTTACGGGCACCATAACAGCGCCAGGTTCAGAAACTATTACTATCACCGGTGATGGTGATTTTACAACGTTAACTGGCATTGAAAGCTACGCTGTAGCTGATGACAGTACAAATACCAGAACAATCACCGTATCAACAGGGACCACTAATGTTACGGCTGATTCGTCAACCGACGCCATAATTTTTGCAATTGGTAACAGTGCATACACGGGTACGCTAATTGGCGAGAATAGTGTTGCCGACCAAGTACAAGTAACTGATGGTGCAGACATTAGCGGCGGTGGATTTTTAAATATAGGCACTCTTTCGTTAGCTAGTGGCGCAACAGTGGCTATTGATGCGGCTAATATTGGTAATTTTAGCACTGCTATAACGGGTAGTGCGGGCACTGAGACACTGAAACTTATGGATGGTGGGGCGTTTGACTTCACCAGTACCTCAGTGTCTGCTGTTGAAGGAGTGGCAATAGGAACTGACAATAATGCCACAGTAACCTTAACTGACAACTTTAATGCCAATGGTCAAGCAGTATCAGTGTCAAATGCGAGTGGCGGTGAAATTACAGCAGCCCTATCAATAAATGCTTCAGCCTTTGCCAGTGACATATTGACAATTACAGCCAGCGATTTTAATGGTGATGATACTATTGTTGGCGGTAGCGGCGCAGATACCATCCGCCCTGGCGGTGGTACTGATTCGATGACGGGCAATGCAGGTAACGATAATTTTGTCGGCAGTGCATCACAATTATCAGGGGATACCATCACCGATCTAGCCGTAGGTGATACCTTAACGATTACTGGCGTGACAGGGCTTTCAAGTGCAAATGTGCGATTTAATGGCACGAGTACATTAGAAGTTGATACAGATGCCACCGATTTTAATATTTCTGAGCTTACGCTCTCATTAAGTAATTCACCAGGCTCAAGTTTAGCTTTTAGCGTTGCTGAAAGTGGTAGCGATACCATAATAACTTTTGTTGAGCCAAATAGCGCCCCCGTATTTAGTAGTTTGAATGGCGGTGCAACCTTCATTGAAAATGGCTCTGCAATTGTTATCGACTCTGATGTGACTATCGCTGATACTGAGCTCGATGCCCTTAATGGCGCAATTGGTAATTATAATAATGCCAGTTTTACTATTAGTCGAAACGGTGGGGCAAGTACTGAAGATGTTTTTGCGAACAATAACTTATTGGGCGCGCTAATTGAGGGCAATACGTTTACTTATAATTCGACCACAGTCGGAACGGTAACGACTAACTCCTCAGGTACCTTGGTACTGACCTTTAATGCTAATGCTACATCTGCAATTGTTGACTCAGTTTTACAAAGCATTACCTATCAAAATAGTTCCGAATCTCCATCATCATCAGTGACTTTGGATTATGTCTTTAATGATGGGATAGCAAACAGCGCGGGTACAAATCAAGCGATAGTGAATATTACTGGGCAAAATGATGCCCCAACGGATATTTCACTTTCATCGGCAAGTATAAATCAATCATCAACTGGACCTGGTGCTAATATAGGGGCGCTCACTACCTCAGATGTAGATACCACCGACAGTCATAGTTATACGTTTGTAAGCTCAGGCGCAAGTGTAAACGGTACATGTAGCGCTGATACAAACAATAGCAATTTTCAGATCAGTGGCACCTTAATTCAGACGCAAGCTGCACTTAGTGCAGGAAGTTACATTGTGTGCGTACAAAGTAACGATGCAACAACAACTTTTCAAAAAGCGTTTACTATAGCGGTAAATGATAATGTTGCGCCAAGTGCGCCATCTACCCCTGATTTAAATGCGGCTGCTGATTCAGGGTTATCTACTACGGATAATATTACCAACGATACCACGCCAACATTTAGTGGCACTGCTGAGAGTGGTTCAACAGTTAGTCTTTACAGCGACCAAGTTGGTGCTGGAGCAACTGTAATCGGGTCTGGCATAGCGACCGATGGCAATTGGCAAATTACCACTAGCACTTTAACTGCCGGTTTAGACCATGCTATTTCAGCAAAAGCAACAGACTCAGCAAGTAATGTAAGTAGTAGCTCAAGCGCACTTACAGTGACAATTGACACAACCGCGCCGAGCGCACCGAGCGCAGCCGATCTAACTGCAGCCAGTGATAGTGGCTCTTCGAGTACAGATAATATAACCAATAATACAACACCTACTTTTACAGGTACAGGCACCACAGGCGACACTATTACTCTTATTTCAAGTGTTGATGGCTCAATAGGCAGTACTGTTGTTAGTGGTGGGGTGTGGAGTATCACCGTAGGCTCAGCAATGACGAGTGGCTCGCATACTATTGTGGCACGCGCGACGGACTCTGCTGGTAATATTACCAATGGAACGAGTACTACAATAACCATTGATACTAACGTGAGTGCACCGAGTATTACCACCCCGATTGAAGTAGATGGTCGGATCAATGCTGTGGAAGATGCGCATGTGCTTATACAAGGTAGCGGCGCTGACTCTGGCGCTACGGTTAATGTGACCATCAGCGATGGTTCGAATAACTTATCACGGACTGTGACGGCCGATGGCTCTGGGGCATGGACTATCAGTGGTAGTGAGTTTGATGTCAGCAGCTTTAATGATGGCACGCTCACCGTCAGCGCCACACAAAGCGATGCGGCGGGTAATACTTCAAGCGCAGCCAGCACCGCGGTGATTTTAGATAATACAGCACCGAATGCCTTAACGATTGCCACCCCGATTGAGGTTGATGGCCGGATCAATGCTGTAGAAGATGGCAGTGTATTGATCACCGGCTCTGGCGCAGAAGCCAATGCCAGTGTCAGTGTGACTATCAGCGATGGCGGGAATAACCAATCGCGGACCGTGACGGCTGATGGCGCAGGTACATGGACTATCAGTGGTAGTGAGTTTGATGTCAGCAGCTTTAATAATGGCACGCTCACCGTCAGCGCCACACAATCTGATGCGGCGGGTAACACCTCCAGTGCAACTAGCACCTCAGTGATTTTAGATAACGCAGCACCGAATGCCTTGACCATAACGACCCCGATTGAGGTTGATGGCCGGATCAATGCTGTAGAAGATGGCAGTATATTGATCACCGGCTCCGGGGCAGAAGCCAATGCCAGTGTAAGTGTGACCATCAGCGATGGCGCGAATAACTTATCACGGACTGTGACGGCCTATGGCTCTGGGGCATGGACTATCAGTGGTAGTGAGTTTGATGTCAGCAGCTTTAATAATGGCACGCTCACCGTCAGCGCCACACAAAGTGATGCGGCGGGTAACACCTCCAGTGCAGCCAGCACCTCAGTGATTTTAGATAACGCAGCACCGAATGCCTTGACGATAAGCACCCCGATTGAGGTTGATGGCCGGATCAATGCTGTAGAAGATGGCAGTGTATTGATCACCGGCTCTGGCGCAGAAGCCAATGCCAGTGTCAGTGTGACTATCAGCGATGGCGCGAATAACCAATCGCGCACCGTGACGGCCGATGGCGCAGGTACATGGACTATCAGTGGTAGTGAGTTTGATGTCAGCAGCTTTAATAATGGCACACTCACCGTCAGCGCCACACAAAGTGATGCGGCGGGTAACACCTCCAGCGCAGTCAGCACCTCGGTGGTTTTAGATAATACAGCACCGAATACCTTGACGATCGCCACCCCGATTGAGGGCGATGGCCGGATCAATGCCGTAGAAGATGGCAGTGTATTGATCACCGGCTCAGGGGCAGAAGCCAATGCCAGTGTCAGTGTGACCATCAGCGATGGCGCGAATAACTTATCGCACACCGTGACGGCCGATGGCTCTGGGGCATGGACTATCAGTGGTAGTGAGTTTGATGTCAGCAGCTTTAATAATGGCACACTCACCCTCAGCGCCACACAAAGTGATGCGGCGGGTAACACCTCCAGTGCAGCCAGCACCTCAGTGATTTTAGATAACGCAGCACCGAATGCCTTGACCATAACGACCCCTATTGAGGTTGATGGCCGGATCAATGCTGTAGAAGATGGCAGTGTATTGATCACCGGCTCCGGGGCAGAAGCCAATGCCAGTGTCAGTGTAACCATCAGCGATGGCGGGAATAACCAATCGCGCACTGTGACGGCCGATGGCTCTGGGGCATGGACTATCAGTGGTAGTGAGTTTGATGTCAGCAGCTTTAATAATGGCACGCTCACCGTCAGCGCCACACAATCTGATGCGGCGGGTAACACCTCCAGCGCAGTCAGCACCGCGGTGGTTTTAGATAATACAGCACCGAATGCCTTAACGATTGCCACCCCAATTGAGGTTGATGGCCGGATCAATGCTGTAGAAGATGGCAGTGTATTGATCACCGGCTCTGGCGCAGAAGCCAATGCCAGTGTCAGTGTGACTATCAGCGATGGCGCGAATAACTTATCACGTACCGTAACGGCTGATGGCTCTGGGGCATGGACTATCAGTGGTAGTGAGTTTGATGTCAGCAGCTTTAATAATGGCACCGTCACCGTCAGCGCCACACAAAGTGATGCGGCGGGTAACACCTCGACTACGGCAACCGCAGTAATTACGTTGGATAATCAAGCGCCAAATGCATTGACGATTACTACGCCAATTGAAGGCGACGGCAAAGTTAATGCTGTAGAAGATAACGATGTGCTAGTGCAAGGATCTGGCGCAGAGTCAGGTGCAACAGTTACAGTAAATGTTGATGGTATATCTAAAACTACCACAGCAGATTCAAGTGGTAATTGGACATTGTCGGGCAACGAGCTGGATATCAGTGCGCTGAATAATGGTACGCTGACTGTCTCGGCAACTCAGGCCGATAGCGCAGGTAATATCTCAATAGCTGCAACTACAACAATAACGTTGGATAACCAAGCACCAAACGCACCAACCTTTATTACGCCTATTGAGGGGGATGGTAAAGTTAACGCTGCGGAGGATAATGATGTATTAGTCCAAGGCGGGGGAGCAGAGTCAGGTGCAACAGTCACTGTGAGTATCGCTGGGGTTACTAAAACGACTACCGCAGACTCAAGTGGTAATTGGACATTATTAGGTAATGAGCTGGATATCAGCGCTCTAAATAATGGCATATTGACAGTTTCGGCAACACAAACCGACGATGCGGGCAATATCTCAACGGCTGCATCAACTTCAACTTCAATTACATTAGATAACATCGCACCAAATGCGGTGGCTATTACAACGCCGATTGCAGTAGATGGTATTGTAAATGCGGCTGAAGACAATGCTGTGTTGATCACAGGGTCAGGAGCAGAAGCTGGCGCAACAGTGACAGTGGGTATTAGCGGCGTAAATGCCACTGTGGTAGCTGATAGCAGCGGTAACTGGACACTTAACGGCAGTGAATTAGACATTAGCGCTCTAAATAATGGCACATTAACAGTATCTGCAACGCAAACCGATAGCGCAGGAAATATTTCATCTGCAACGACAACCACTATAACCTTAGATAATGTTGCGCCAAATGCATTGGTTATTACAACGCCGATTGCTGTTGATGGCATTGTTAATGCTGCTGAAGATAATGCGTTATTAATTGTAGGATCTGGGGCTGAATCAGGCGCTGCAGTTAAGGTTGATGTTGGCGGTGTAAATGCCACCGTGACTGCTGATAGCAACGGTAATTGGACTCTCAGTGGTAATGAGTTAGATATCAGTGCATTAAATAATGGCACATTAACGGTATCAGCAACGCAAACTGACAGCGCAGGTAATATTTCACCAGCGGCAACGACGACGATAACCTTGGATAACAGTGCACCGTCAGTTGTTACTATTAATACGCCAATCGAAGTCGATGGCATCGTTAACGCTAGTGAAGATGATAGTGTATTGATCACCGGCTCTGGGGCAGAATCAGGCGCTGCAGTTAATGTTGATATTGGCGGTGTAAATGCCACTGTGACAGCTGGTAGTGGTGGTAATTGGACGCTTAACGGCAATGAATTAGATATAAGTGCACTTAATAACGGCACTTTAACAGTATCGGTAACGCAAACTGACAGTGCAGGGAATACTTCACCAGCGGCGACCAGCTCTATTACTTTAGATAATACCAGCCCAACTGGGCATGCAGTTAGCGTTGATCAAAGCTTAATTAACGCAGATAACGAATCCGCAATGAGTGTTAGTTTTACTGGACTTGAAGGCAGTGGTTCGCTTAGTTATCAGGTTAGTGATGGCAGTAATGCTGTTACTGGTAACGCAACAATTAGTGCTGTTACGCAGCAAATTACAGGTATTGATGTTACAACATTGGCTGAGGGAGTGTTAACGTTCTCAGCAATAGTTACAGACACCGCAGGCAATGCCAGCGCAGCAGTAACTGCCACAGTAACTAAAAAATACAACGTCGTACCGGTGTTAAGTGGTTCACCAAGTACAACTACAGCTGAAGATGCAGCGTATAGTTTTATACCCACCCTTACAGACAGCGATACGCAAGATACCCATACCTTTAGCATCATTAATAAGCCAAGCTGGGCGAGCTTTGACACCAGCACGGGCGAATTAGCGGGCACGCCACAGAACGAGGATGTAGGCAGCTACGCGGCTATTACTATCAGTGTTAACGATGGTACTGATAGCGCCAGTTTAACGCCATTTACATTAGAGGTCACCAACACCAACGATGCGCCGGTAGGGCAAAACTTCGCGTTTAACCTCGATGAAGCCGCGACATTAACCGTGGCACTTGCAAACGGGTTATTAAGTAACGCCAGCGATGATGATGCAGGCGACACACTCAGCGCAGAGCTGGTCAGTCAACCACAATTTGGTAGTGTCAGCTTAAACAGTGATGGTAG
>NZ_JACJEY010000119.1:0-2978 GCF_014164295.1 Pseudoalteromonas sp. SG43-7 | reverse complement strand
CTTGAGACTAGGATTTCCGAATGGGGAAACCCACCTGCTTGCAGGTATCGTTAACTGAATACATAGGTTAACGAGGCGAACGCGGAGAACTGAAACATCTAAGTACCCGTAGGAAAAGAAATCAACCGAGATTCCGAAAGTAGCGGCGAGCGAAATCGGAACAGCCCTTAAGCTTAATTGGTGTTAATGGAAGGCTCTGGAAAGTGCCACGATACAGGGTGATAGTCCCGTACATGAAAATCCCTTTTAAGTGAAATCGAGTAGGTCGGAGCACGTGAAACTTTGACTGAATATAGGTGGACCATCATCTAAGGCTAAATACTCCCAACTGACCGATAGTGAACCAGTACCGTGAGGGAAAGGCGAAAAGAACCCCTGTGAGGGGAGTGAAATAGAACCTGAAACCGTGTACGTACAAGCAGTAGGAGCCCACTTGTTGGGTGACTGCGTACCTTTTGTATAATGGGTCAGCGACTTATATTTTGTAGCGAGGTTAACCGAATAGGGTAGCCGTAGGGAAACCGAGTCTTAACTGGGCGAATAGTTGCAAGGTATAGACCCGAAACCCGGTGATCTAGCCATGGGCAGGTTGAAGGTTGAGTAACATCAACTGGAGGACCGAACCCACTAACGTTGAAAAGTTAGGGGATGACCTGTGGCTAGGAGTGAAAGGCTAATCAAACCGGGAGATAGCTGGTTCTCCCCGAAATCTATTTAGGTAGAGCCTCGGACGAATACTTACGGGGGTAGAGCACTGTTAAGGCTAGGGGGTCATCCCGACTTACCAACCCTTTGCAAACTCCGAATACCGTAAAGTAATATCCGGGAGACACACGGCGGGTGCTAACGTCCGTCGTGAAGAGGGAAACAACCCAGACCGCCAGCTAAGGTCCCAAAGTCATAGTTAAGTGGGAAACGATGTGGAAAGGCCCAGACAGCCAGGAGGTTGGCTTAGAAGCAGCCATCCTTTAAAGAAAGCGTAATAGCTCACTGGTCGAGTCGGTCTGCGCGGAAGATGTAACGGGGCTAAACTATGCACCGAAGCTGCGGATTCAGAATTTATTCTGAGTGGTAGGGGAGCGTTCTGTAAGCGGTTGAAGGTGTACCGGGAGGTATGCTGGACGTATCAGAAGTGCGAATGCTGACATGAGTAACGATAATGCGGGTGAAAAACCCGCACGCCGGAAGACCAAGGGTTCCTATCCCATGTTAATCAGGGTAGGGTAAGTCGACCCCTAAGGCGAGGCCGAAAGGCGTAGTCGATGGGAAACGGATTAATATTTCCGTACTTGGTATAATTGCGATGGGGGGACGGAGCAGGCTAAGCAAGCATGGCGTTGGTAGTCCATGTGAAAGTGAGTAGGCTAGCGACTTAGGTAAATCCGGGTTGCTGTTAGGCTGAGACACGAGACGAGTCACTAAGGTGATGAAGTTGCTGATGCCATACTTCCAGGAAAAGCCTCTAAGCTTCAGATTATACCGAATCGTACCCCAAACCGACACAGGTGGTCAGGTAGAGAATACTAAGGCGCTTGAGAGAACTCGGGTGAAGGAACTAGGCAAAATCGTACCGTAACTTCGGGAGAAGGTACGCTCCGATTGGTGATGAGACTTGCTCTCTAAGCTGATTGGAGCCGCAGTGACCAGGTGGCTGGGACTGTTTATTAAAAACACAGCACTGTGCAAAATCGCAAGATGACGTATACGGTGTGACACCTGCCCGGTGCCGGAAGGTTAATTGATGGGGTTATCTTCGGAGAAGCTCTTGATCGAAGCCCCGGTAAACGGCGGCCGTAACTATAACGGTCCTAAGGTAGCGAAATTCCTTGTCGGGTAAGTTCCGACCTGCACGAATGGTGTAACCATGGCCACGCTGTCTCCACCCGAGACTCAGTGAAATTGAAATCGCAGTGAAGATGCTGTGTACCCGCGGCTAGACGGAAAGACCCCGTGAACCTTTACTACAGCTTGGCACTGAACATTGAACCTACATGTGTAGGATAGGTGGGAGACTTAGAAGCAGAGACGCTAGTTTTTGTGGAGTCGTCCTTGAAATACCACCCTTGTAGTTTTGATGTTCTAACGTTGGCCCCTGAATCGGGGTTACGGACAGTGCCTGGTGGGTAGTTTGACTGGGGCGGTCTCCTCCCAAAGAGTAACGGAGGAGCACGAAGGTTGGCTAAGTACGGTCGGACATCGTACGGTTAGTGTAATGGTAGAAGCCAGCTTAACTGCGAGACAGACACGTCGAGCAGGTACGAAAGTAGGTCATAGTGATCCGGTGGTTCTGAATGGAAGGGCCATCGCTCAACGGATAAAAGGTACTCCGGGGATAACAGGCTGATACCGCCCAAGAGTTCATATCGACGGCGGTGTTTGGCACCTCGATGTCGGCTCATCACATCCTGGGGCTGAAGTCGGTCCCAAGGGTATGGCTGTTCGCCATTTAAAGTGGTACGCGAGCTGGGTTTAGAACGTCGTGAGACAGTTCGGTCCCTATCTGCCGTGGGCGTTTGAGAATTGAGAGGGGTTGCTCCTAGTACGAGAGGACCGGAGTGAACGAACCGCTGGTGTTCGGGTTGTCATGCCAATGGCATTGCCCGGTAGCTACGTTCGGAACTGATAAGCGCTGAAAGCATCTAAGCGCGAAGCAGGCCTCGAGATGAGTTCTCACTAGAGCTATAAGCTCTCTGAAGGGCCGTTGAAGACTACAACGTTGATAGGCAAGATGTGGAAGCATAGTGATATGTTAAGCTAACTTGTACTAATTACCCGTGAGGCTTAACCATACAACGCCAAACGCGTTTTATGTGATAGTTGATAGCGCAAGAAGTTAATAGACTAAAGTAGATTTACTGAAAACTTTATTATCAGAATTCCAAATTTTAGTTAATTGCTAACGCGATTAACACCGTATTTGCTTGGTAACAATAGCGTTTTGGACCCACCTGACCCCATGCCGAACTCAGTAGTGAAAC
>NZ_JACJEY010000118.1:0-3185 GCF_014164295.1 Pseudoalteromonas sp. SG43-7 | reverse complement strand
TTTAGTTTTTAGTTTTAAGTGGTAAGTTTTAAGCCATAAGTGACAAACGCAGCCACCACTATCTTCTTGTCCTCTTGCGAAACATTATAGAAAAAGAACTTTAAGTTAATTATTCACAAATAGGTTAGAGGCGCCGCGCTTTAGAGTTATCAACATAGGTTGGTTTGAGCGCAGCGAAATCCAACTAAAAATATCCAAACCTATAAACTACAAAGTTTTGACTTATCGACTGTCTTGAATGTGCCATTTGCAGTCATTCATGATCAACTCGTTTCTGCCCCTTTCCGCGTTTGCGCAATAAAACCGAGAATAATGTAATCTGAGAATTGCCTAACTTTTCCTAATGGTTGTAGTATCTATTGATTCGCAACAACAGTGGAACCAACGCAGTGAGAGCACCATTTCAGGTTCTGATATTTCCATATAAATTTAAAATTTCAGAACCTATCTTCTTGATTGCTTGCCGTACAGACAATGGTGAATGGCAGGCAATTTCTGGTGGTGGAGAAGATCAAGAGTCTTTGTTCGATGCCGCAAAAAGAGAATTGTATGAAGAGACGTCGTTAACAGGTAGTGACTGGGTTCAACTTGATTCTATGTGCATGTTACCTAGAGTGTTTTATTCTGGTCATGAAAAATGGAGCGATCACCCTTATGTGATACCAGAATACTCATTCTCAGTGCAGGTTTCGGGGGAGCCACAGTTATCTTCGGAACACACTGAATTCCTTTGGTGTAACGCAACTGAGGCGAGCGAACTTCTCAAGTATGATTCAAATCGAATAGCTTTATGGGAGTTAAGCGAACGACTTAAAGCCCATCAAATGAAGAATTAAAATCGAATCTGTCCATCTTCGTTTCAGCCCCTTTGTTCGTTAGTGCTTTTGCTCATACATATCCTATCAATACGAGTTTCCCCTACTGAAATTTATCAGGAAGGGGGATACATCACTAATCCTAGCCTGCTTTCTATACAAATCGATATGCAACTTGTATGATTATTGTTCGTATTCTAAAGGAGGAAGATTTTAAAATGACACATTTAAGTGATGATGAGCGTACAAAGTACTACCTTGTTGATATTGAAACTAAAAATAAACCCGCAAACGCGGGCTTATTTACACACGGTAATTGGAGCAATACCGAGGGGATATTGATGGTCTAATTACCAAACGATTCGGCTCGTGCTTCACGTTTTACTTGCTATTCCACCAGCGACTTAAGCATCCACACATCACAGCTATTATGCAAGGTGTCAGCTAACGGCGCATCTAAGTGGTCAAAGCCTAAGTTTTCGTATAGACGAACTGCCACTTTCATTGAGGTTAATGTGTCTAAGTAACAGCTTTGATAACCTTGAGTACGAGCATAGTCTAAACACGCGATGGCCATTCTTTTACCTAGTCCATGCCCTCGTCCTTCAGGCAAAATGAACAGTTTTTTCAGCTCACACACATCTGGGCTGCTATTAAATGACGCTAAACCACAACCGCCGACAACTTTCCCATCCAATAGGGCCACCAAATAGAGGCTTTTACTTTCGTTTCCATAATGCTGACTCATGCAGAGCACTTCTGGGTCAGACGGCCCATACCCTTCACCAACGGCCCCAAACTCTGCTCCAACTTGCTCGATGATTTGTCTAACATTTTCATCATACTGAGCGGTTAACGGTTCAACGACACAAGACATACTACCCTTCCAATTCTAATTGATACTCTCCGAGTAACTCGGCTGTTCTATTTTGTTAAAGCCATCATAGCCAACTCAAGAACATTTCCATAATTGATAAAACGACACACAAGTGTGAATTTTTTTCATGCCTGTGCTGATTTACCTTGGTTTGCTGTGCTATAACGGTTCAATAACTAAAAAGATGGCGACCAAAACCAGTGAATAATTACAAATTGCTGCCCGCATTGGACTCATTGCTCACGACCCGAAATTTGACCGACTCAGCGCGAGCGCTCAATGTCACCCAGTCGTCCATGAGTAAAACGTTAGGCCAGATCCGTGAGGCCTTCCAAGATCCGATTTTGATCCGAGAAGGGAATCAATACCTCCTAACCGAACGGGCCAAAAGCCTTAAACAGCAATTGCCGCAACTACTAAGGCAAATTGATTCACTTTATCTTTCGGCAGAATTCGATCCTACACAGTGCCAACGCCAATTTTCGCTGGCGTTAACCCCATTTTTTGCACCGGAAATATTGCCGTTACTGTGTGAAAAGCTAGAAGAACAAACACCCAACGCCAATATCAGTTGCGTGTTATGGCAAGAAGAACAGCTTAAAGAACTCGCTGCGCAAGAGATTGACTTAGTCGCCGTCACGGCGGAAGAGATCCCAGAAAATCTCTATGGAAAAGAAATCGGCCAAGATCACTACGTCATCGTGTGTCGAGACCAACATCCATTTCGTCATCGTTCAATATCGGTTGAAGACTATTTGAATGCCAAACATATTTTGGTCAACGGCATTAGCGAACGCCATCGCCAAGTGGATCTCGCCACATCGTCTCACTCGATAGAGCGACGTGTTTTTGCCAAACTGCCTTCTTTTCCATCAGCCCTAGAAACCCTATGTCGAACCGACAGCATCATTACCGCACCACGCCACTTAGTTGAACAATATGCCAAGCAGCGTGCTCTTTGCATAAAGCCACTGCCATTTGATTTGCCTGCGCATAAATACTATTTACTTTGGCACGCAAAGCATCATCACGATCCCGCTCATCAATGGTTTCGAACCTTCTTAGAACCCGAGTTCAAAGCCCACTTAGCAAAGCGATAAGATAAAGTAACCGCACTAACTTTATGTCCAAAACCTTCATAGGCTGAGTTTTTGCCCATAGCACTTTCTAACTCGAAAGTGCCCCAAAGTTGCTTAGGCCTTTTACTCATTCCCATCCTGTTAATGAGTTTTTCCCCTACTGAAACTTATCCATTCTTCTAGTACTGTTCGTTGTGAGTCCCCATGTTGTATTACGGGGGTAAGTTCCTACTTCGTACGGCTTTGTTGCATAAATCGATGGAACTAAATCAAGAAACTACGATCTGATCGTAAGCGTCTAGCAAAATGCACCTGCCAGTAACTCGTCAAACCGATTAAACTATTTCTTAATTTCAATTAGGAGATAGCCATGAGAAAAATGCGTAGCCTTGAGCAGTGGCGCAACATTATCGA
>NZ_JACJEY010000117.1:0-3508 GCF_014164295.1 Pseudoalteromonas sp. SG43-7 | reverse complement strand
ACCGACGACATTACTTGCTTCATCCTATGTATTAACTCGCTCTAATTCGAGCTGAAGTAATTATGGCTTAAAAAGTTAGGCAAGGATCAGTGTGTTTAACTTGACAGTGGGAGTCATACCAACGCTTTGCCAATGGGCAAATGCGAACGTTGTTGGGCGAAGCCCAGTGAGTATTTGTCCCAGCCGCGTTGTTTGCGGCGATTTTGGGCAACTTGTTAAGCCTCATTTTCTAACAAGTTCCTTAATGCTTTTTACAACCAAATCACGGTCTGCGATGTGCAGATGATGCTTTTCTGATTCCGAATAGATAATTCGGCTATTTGTAGATAAACTTTTAAAGTAACTCTCTGCATTTGCATATAGGGAGTCCATTGACTTCGCGATTTCCTCGGGAACAAAAGGAGGGTCATAACGCTCTTCGGTCTGTTTTGAACGTAAAATTATAATTGGCTTATCACCGAATTTAGCTGCTTCAGATAGAATTTTGTAGCTTTTCATATGATCTACGTTTTCAGGAACTCTTTCAAACATTGGATCATGAACACTTTGCTCAAAATTATAAAAACGCTCCAATTTTTCATTGTTTGTTTTAAAGTTTTCAGGCCACCTTGTACCCATAGTGTAAAAGTAGCCTAAAGGAGGTGGATCAATCAGCACAGCCCCCATAACCTCTTGTGGATATAGGTTATTGAATGCCGTAATGATATAAGATGCATATGAGCCACCAGTAAAGTAATACGGCATTTTAACACCGGCTACTTGAAGCAGTTTTTTTAGCCTTTTAGCCATATCATCGACGGTGAAAGGCACGGGACCTTTTTCACTTTTTCCAAGACCTGATCGATCATATAAACAAATACTGAAATCATTTTTCAATTGTTTAATATTCTCCAACCAAACCCCATCAGAACCAGAACGACCGAAGCCTTGCTCAACTATTAATTGAGGCTTGTCATTTTCGTAGCACTCAAGATACAACTTAAACCCACCAACATCATATAGTCCTGACGTTGTTGGTTGTAACTCTTGCTCTGTACCTGGTGCACCAAAGCTAATAAAAATTGAGAATAACCATATAATTGATTTCATTTAGACTCCATTCCCTCGATGAGGCATAACTTCGGCATGACACGATTGTGTACGCCCGACATGGGCATTGACTTATGAGGTGAAAGTCCTCTGTAGGAAGATCACCGTTTAAATAACACGCTATTATTAAACGATAGACACTCGCGAATGGCAAGGGCTAAATCGCGAGAGATAGTCTGGAGGAAGCAGCTAGCATTCTTTATGATAAATAAATGTGAGCTGATGAGAAAAAACATCATATGAGGCGTAGGCTGGAGACGAGCTAGCACAAGATAGCGAAGTCATGCGATCTAACGGCCACCGTAAATGATGCAGTTGTGCAGAGAAAGTCGATGCACCTGTTCTTTATAGGTAAAAAAGGGGGAGATCTGATAAACACGCATTCGCGCTAACGCTTGGAGGAGGGTCAGTGAACGACTCGCCATAGCCTGTGGAATTACCAGTACCAAAAGCAGGCGCTTGGAAGCGAAGGCCCTTGTCGAAGCTCAAAACAAAAGGAATTAACATTGCGCTAGGTAATGACTATTTAGCGTCACAAGGTTTAGTGTCATTGAGAGATATTTGGATCAATATTGATAACGGGAGATGAACCGCCCATAGAAGGATGCTAAGAAGACACCCATCTTATGATTTGCAATGTATCAGTTACGTACTAATTTTATTATTAGGAAGGATGCTAAGAAGACACCCATCTTATGATTTGCAATGTATCAGTTACGTACTAATTTTATTATTAGCACAATAAATGAGCAGGTTGTCACATGGCTATTGCGAGAAAGCGTCAGATAAGTTTGGCTGATACAAAGTACTATCATTGTATTTCTAGGTGCGTACGTCGAGCCTATCTATGTGGCGAAGATCGTTTTACTGGCCAATCATATGAGCATCGCAGGTGTTGGGTTGAAGAGAAGCTATTGGCTCTTTCTAACGTGTTTTGTATTGATGTTTGCGCATATGCAGTGATGAGTAATCATACGCATTTAGTGTTGTATGCTGATGATAAAAAAGCGAAACGACTGAACGATAAAGCCATTATTATCCGTTGGCATAAATTATGTAAAGGCACCATGCTGACAAATAAATATGTTCAAGGGGGCAAGCTAACGAAAGCAGAATGCTTCTTTTTAAATGAGACCGTCGATGAGTACCGTGAGCGTTTATCAAGTATTAGCTGGTTTATGCGATTATTAAATGAAGATATAGCTCGCAGGGCGAATAAAGAAGATGGATGTACAGGGCGATTTTGGGAAGGCCGTTTCAAATCACAAGCACTGTTAGATGAAGCCGCATTGGCTGCATGTATGGCGTATGTTGATTTAAACCCAATCAGAGCGAAGATAGCTCACACACCAGAAACATCGGATTACACGAGCGTACAAAAACGGATTGAAAGTGCAACCGACGGTAAACAACCAATACAGTTACTACGCTTTGCCGGTATGCCAAGGCAGCACATGGCAAAGGGCTTACCATTTGAGTTAAAATCTTATTTAGAACTTGTAGAGTTAACAGGTCGTTGTATACGAGAAGATAAGCGCGGTTATATAGATAATACTCATTCACGGTTATTGGAGCGGGTAAATATCTCAGCAGATAATTGGTTAAAACTCACGAGCCACTTTACACGGGTGTTTCATGGCGCAGTCGGGAGGCCAACATCGCAGGAAGGATACTGTGAACATTTAAATAGAAAGCGGCGAGCAAACGTGAGAAATTGTGAAAAGCTATTAGCATAAAATAGAGCGATGTAGTAAACCATCTAAAGCAATTCAAAAACTGCGAATTTGCAGCCTTTCTATGTCTAAAATTCAGTATTCAACGGACATTAGTCACGTTATTTATTACAAACAACATTTCCTCGAAGAGTAATTGCGGGCAGGCAGTTTTTTGCACGGTTAAGTTTGATGACTTCAGCATTTATTTATAATGGGTGTCAATTTTGTTTTTCGTGAACATTTAAATAGAAAGCGGCGAGCAAACGTGAGAAATTGTGAAAAGCTATTAGCATAAAATAGAGCGATGTAGTAAACCATCTAAAGCAATTCAAAAACTGCGAATTTGCAGCCTTTCTATGTCTAAAATTCAGTATTCAACGGACATTAGTCACGTTATTTATTACAAACAACATTTCCTCGAAGAGTAATTGCGGGCAGGCAGTTTTTTGCACGGTTAAGTTTGATGACTTCAGCATTTATTTATAATGGGTGTCAATTTTGTTTTACGAACCCACTTACCCATTCTCTTGCTGCGCTTATATCTTCAAATGGCTTTTCTGGGTAGTCTGAGCGATATTTTAACGTTTTAAATAATGACTCCGAATAGGGATTATCATTACTCACTGACGGGCGACTAAACGACGGTACAATGCCTAATTCTTGCAAGGTAGCCAATAATGTAGCGCCTTTCATTGGGCTGCCAT
>NZ_JACJEY010000116.1:0-3609 GCF_014164295.1 Pseudoalteromonas sp. SG43-7 | reverse complement strand
AGTGTGGTCGATTTAGAATACGTTTACCAAGACGGCAGCCCGGTTAAAAATGCGCCCTACACCATTACCTTTGATGATGGAACGCAAGCGACCGGGCAACTAGATGACAGTGGACAAGCACAACTCAGCAATATTCCCAGCGGTCAGTTCAGTGTTAAATACGGCGAAGACAGTCGCGATTTTCAGCCTGAAGATAACACCACACCAAACCCGTTGTATGGGCAAATAACCACCGCTGATGCTGTGCACATGATCAATAGCGGTAACACTGCAAAACTGGAAGAGGCTGGCAATTTAGCCAACCAAGCAGGCGATTGGTTATGGGGCACACTGCAAGGTGACTTTAATAAAAACCCCAGCACCTCACAAATCGTTGTGGGTACCATTATCTCGATGATACCGGTGGTTGACCAAATCATGGACATTCGTGATATTTGTGCAAATACCGTATTACTCACCGATGATGACAAAGCCAATGACAGCGACGGTTGGATAGCCTTTACCCTAACCGCCATTGGTTTGGTTCCATTATTAGGCTCTGCTATAAAAGGTGTGGGTAAAGTTGTAATTAAAAATAGTGGTGAGTCAATGGAAGCCGCCATTGCAGTGCTACGCAAGCTCGGTAAAGGCGACCCAGTAAAATACTTACGGGAAATAAACTGGCAAAATTTGGGCAAGCAAGCCGCCAGTGAAGTAAAAGCAGTTATTAAAAGCTTTAGAGATACTCTTAATGATATTTCAACCAGCTGGAAATACGACCTCCTACTGCCAGACTCAGCCATTGACGGCATGCAAGCCATGGTCAAACAGCTTGATGAAGTCACCCCAAAAATTGACCAAGGCGTTAAAACCGCCGCAAACGATATCGGCAATCGCGTAAATAAAGCCCTCGATGAGTTTGAGCCACCGGCAAGTACAGGTGTAGTGGGTAAACCGAAGAAAACCGTTGCCAATGAGCTTAAGCCGCCGAAAGGGAATGATTTAAAAGGGGCTGCAGCGCTTAAGCGAGTCAGAAACCCAGCCCTTGATGCCCATTATAAAAACTTAGCTGCTTATGAAACGGCTTATAAGAACAAACTAGATGACGCTATTAAAAATGGTGACTCAAGCCATCGCATTGGTGCATTTAAAGCAAAACTTACCGAAGTTAAAGGTGAACGTGCAGCAAGTGCCTATATGGCACAACACTTTTATAAGCCCCCGCCACCTGCGAAAATGGAGCTAGGCTTTGGTCCGGGCCCCGGTTTTGACCAAGTATGGGCTCAGCGGGATAAAAATGGCAACGTGCTAGAATACTTTATCGTTGAAGCTAAGGGACCTGGCGCCGAGCTCACTAAAGGAGCTAAGAAAGGCGATCAAATGACCACGAAGTGGATAAAAAATACAATTAAAAGCATGAGAAAATCCAAGAAATATCCGGCTCAAAATACACTAGGCAACGACTTATTCAATGCGAATGACTTAGATATACCGTTAAATAAAATTGTTATTGAAGCCGTTGAAAAAGGCGGTCAAGTCGTCGAAGGAAAATTACAACCTTTACCATAGAGAATTGATAATGCTACAGTTAAACCAACTATCGATAGAAAATATAGAAGAAAACATCTCACGTGCAAACAGCCATTTGGCCGCATGGATAGAGCGTTTTCAAGATAATACTAGAACCCCTGAACAAAATAAAAATAGCGTATTTAAAATAACCGATTTCTATTTTATGCTTGCATACGCTAAATACGCACTCGAAGAGCACTCAGAAGTAAAACCCAATTTTGAAAAAGCAGCACCGTTTGCTTTTTTATGCGGCTTCGACCCTAAATTAAAAACGAGTAATAACGATTGGACTATTCAACAAGAGCTAAATGTTGTTCTTCTCTTTGCTGAGCAGGATGTTTTAGAAAAGCTTAAACACAGTGAAATAAAGTTATCCAGCGTTCAACATCAAGCAAAACTCCAATACGCTGAACTATTAAAAGCGATTGGTACAGGCCAAACTATTAATAAAGATGATGTTGAGGCTGCTTTACTTGAAGCCAAAAACACTAAAGACAAAGATGTACTGCAATATATACTTCCTTTATTAGAAGCAATCTCGGCCTTAGTCTCAGGTGATGAATTGCGTTGGCAAACTAGTATCGACAAAGCCATAACTTGGCATAAAGATGAATGTAAATTTGGTGATTTAAAAGATATGGAAGAAGGCTTTATCTGTTTAAATGCTCTTACTATGGCAAAGTTAGGCAAAGACATGCATGGTTGGCAATGCCAAACCGATTCACTATATTTACCTTTATTTTTAATTGATTAGTTTCGATAATCACACAACACGAGCCTATTATCTATGAGCAGTTTAATTCACTTATCACTTATTGACGAAGATAGATACCCTACTTCGCTTGACGGTGATGATGAAAGTAAATACCAACAGTTATTAGACATAACTCAAAAAGAAGCCATTCATTGGCAAAGCATTGAAATAAATTTGCGTGGCTTTGAGCCTGCGTTGCAATTATGGGACGCCATTGCGGGTAATAGCCGTTTATTATTGATTGCTAGCTTTAATTTTTATCCTCACAAACTACTCCCACCCGATGCGGATATCAGCGGTAGCTTTGGTTTTTTTCCTGCGGATATGGTTAAAGATTTATACGCGATAATGGAGGAAGAATACAATTTTGATATTAGCAACTTAGAAGGGCAGCAAATTATTGCTGAAATTGAAAAGGATGGAGACGATGAAGTAAACCCCGAAGCCTATGAGCTAGTTCGAGATAAATACTTTGTAACCTTTAGAGATGCGGCTGAGCAAGGTAAATCTATCGTCGTACTCATTGAGCAATAATTAACTTATATAGAAAACGCTAAGGACAGCACATGCGACCTGAAATAAAAAACATCCCCCAACAACTTGGGCAATACTTGTACCAGCAAATAAATGAGCCGTGGCTTGAAGCTCATCTTATTTTAGATTGCGCAAATAATAAAGTATCAGAATGCAAAGCTCACTTTATTAAAACAGATGACAAAACAAGGCATGCAATTGCTGCATCTGAAAATATAACAGCGCTGTTTAAAACATTATTTGACCATGCGATTAAAAACGAAGTTGAGGATTGGCAGCGCGCTATTTTTACTATCACTCGTCAAGGCCAGTTTAACTTAAACTTTGAGCGCGATAATAACGATGAAGAAGAAGTAATTACTGCTGTTCAAACACGTTAAGTATTAATTTAACCCGCTCTTTAACAACACGTAAAATAATTGATGTTGTGAGGCTAGGCGCTACAAATTAGCGCCCTAGCCTTAACTTGCTTTTCTAGTTAACTCCATCATTTACAGCTCATTCTTTCCTCTTTGTGCACAAAATAGTTTAAGTGAATTATTCACAAAGAGGTTAAGAGGCGCTGCCCTTAAAGAGTAAAAGCGCAACATACCAAATGGCTCAACGTTTTTACAAACCAGTAAGTCAATTAACATCACAGGCTCCGGGCAAGGCGATTTAATCATTCATAACGCCGGCGGCGAAATTAAACTCGATAGCCAAGGCAACGCCACCATCATCGCTACCAATATACTCACCCTCGACAGCAACATTGTCACCTTTGATGGGCC
>NZ_JACJEY010000115.1:0-3620 GCF_014164295.1 Pseudoalteromonas sp. SG43-7 | reverse complement strand
TAGCTGATAGCTGATAGCTGATAGCTGATAGCTGATAGCTCCTATGCTTTTTATAAGCTATAATTAATGAAATTTTAACAATTAAAGAGCTACTGTTTTGCTCTTTATATTTCGAATCAACAGAGTACAAGAAAAGGGAACTTGTTGTGGATAGTTTCATCCGGTCTATTTTGAATGCTTCTCGCGCTAAAAAGCGTGCTATCACCTTATTTATTGATTCACTTTTTATTGCCGCAGCATTTTGGCTTGCGCTTATAGTGCGTTTAGACAGCCTTGCACCTTTTAGTGAACTTGGTAATTGGCTGCTGTTAGCAATGTTAATTCCTACTGGTTTAATCGCATTTATCAATCTTGGTTTATATCGTGCTGTATTAAGGTACATGAACTCGCAGGCGCTCTGGGCTATTGTGCTGGGCACTGTTATAACCACTGTAAGTTTGGTATTGCTGTCGTTTTTTGTGGGTATTACTATTCCGCGTACCATGCCATTTATTTTTGCTTGGTTATGTTTACTTACCGTTGGTGGTTCGCGCATTTTAGTGCGAGCGATGATCGGCAAAATGGCCACCGTAAATAAAGAATCGGTTATTATTTACGGTGCAGGCTCAGCGGGAAGGCAGCTTGCAACTGCACTCGGTGCCGGGCCAGAATATTACGTTCGTGCTTTTATTGATGATGATCAAAGCAAACAAGGGTCTATCATTCAAGGTATTCCGGTAATTTGCTTTAAAGATATTTATGAACTGATTAATAAGGGCAAGGCTACTAAAGTGCTTTTAGCGTTACCTAGCGCAAGCCGAGCAAGGCGCAAAGAAGTACTTGCGCAGCTAGAGCCATTAACAATTAAAGTTTTATCTATCCCTGGTATGGCAGATGTTGTTGAAGGTAAAGCGCAGCTTTCTGAATTTAGAGAAGTTGAAATTGAGGATTTATTAGGCCGTGACCCAGTTACCCCAAAACCCGAACTTATGGCTGCCAACATTGCTGGCAAAATAGTAATGGTTACTGGAGCTGGTGGTTCTATTGGCTCTGAGCTGTGCAGGCAAATAGTTAGGCAGCAACCTAAAAAACTGGTGTTATTTGAAATCTCTGAGTTTGGTTTATATTCAATTGAAAAAGAGCTAAATGAGTACATAGCTAATAATCATATTGATTTAGAACTAATCCCAATAATGGGCTCTGTGCAACGTATTAACCGTATTGAAACCGTAATGATGGCATTTGGTGTACAAACGGTGTACCACGCTGCTGCTTATAAGCACGTTCCGCTCGTTGAGCATAATGTGGTTGAAGGTGTGCGTAATAACGTATTTGGTACTTACTACGCAGCCAAAGCAGCCGTTAACGCAAAGGTTGAAACCTTTGTATTAATTTCCACCGATAAAGCGGTGCGCCCAACGAATGTAATGGGGGCAACCAAACGGATGGCTGAACTGGTATTACAAGGTTTAGCGCAAACCAAAGGTAAAGAGCATCGTACGCGTTTTTGCATGGTTCGTTTTGGTAATGTGCTTGGCTCGTCTGGCTCTGTGGTACCGTTATTTCGCAGGCAAATTAAAGAAGGTGGCCCTATTACGCTTACCCACCAAGATATCACCCGTTTCTTTATGACCATACCAGAAGCTGCGCAATTGGTAATCCAGGCCGGCTCTATGGGTAAAGGCGGTGATGTATTTGTACTTGATATGGGGGATTCGGTAAAAATTAAAGATTTAGCCAGTAAGATGATCCGCCTTTCAGGCCTTGAAGTGAAAGACAAAACCAACCCCCATGGTGACATCGAAATTTTATGCACCGGCCTGCGCCCAGGTGAAAAGCTTTACGAAGAGTTATTAATCGGTGATAACGTTGGTGAAACGCCACATGAGCGAATTATGACGGCAAATGAAGCTATGTTGCCGCTACCTGAATTAAAAGTGTTTTTAGAAGCATTTGACATTGCCTGTCATAACTTTGATCACGAAATGATCCGCCAATTGTTACTCGACGCCCCAACGGGATTTAACCCAACGGATGGTATCTGTGATTTGGTATGGAATGCTAAAAAAGGCAAACAGCTCGAAAGTACTCCTCAAGCGAATGTGGTTAATTTGAAGGGGTAGGGGAAGGTTAAAGGTACTAGGGGCTAGGTAAAAGACTAGGTGCTAGGCTTAACTTTGCATTCTCGGTGTAGCTCGAAGCGCCTTGGTGTAATCGGTTGTAAAAATGGTTTAAATGATTTATTCACCACTGAGAGCACGGAGTTCACAGAGAAGAGATTAAAGACTTTAGGTTTTAAACTGTTTTAATCATATATTGTGATGTAAATTAATGAATTGGATGAAAGTCTCTAGATATTAGGCTATGCGCCTGTACTAGGGTTAGGACGCTCAAATCAGAAGTTTAAGGACGGTGAAATGAAAGTTACTGTTTTTGGCACGGGTTATGTTGGCCTGTCTAATGCTATGTTACTTGCGCAACACAATAAAGTAGTTGCTGTTGATATAGACGAAAAAAAAGTCGCGCTTTTAAAAGACCAGCAATCGCCAATTGTTGACGTTGAAATAAGTGATTTTTTACAAAACAAGCAATTAAATTTTACCGCGACCACAAATAAAGAGTCTGCTCTGGTTGGCGCTGAGTTTGTAATTATTGCTACTCCTACCGATTATGATCCTGTAACAAACTATTTTAATACCAATAGTGTTGAGTCGGTTATTAAAGATGTAATGAGAATTAACCCAACGGCGACTATGGTTATTAAGTCAACTGTGCCTGTGGGCTTTACTCGATCGATTAAAGAAAAGCTTGGCACTGATAATGTAATATTTTCGCCAGAATTTTTACGTGAAGGTAAAGCATTGCACGACAATTTGTATCCATCTCGCATTATTGTCGGTGAGCAAAGTGAGCGGGCTAATATTTTTGCTAATTTATTGGCTCAAGGTGCAATAAAGCAAGATATTGAGGTTCTGTTTACTGACTCTACAGAAGCCGAAGCAATCAAGTTATTCTCAAATACTTACCTAGCAATGCGTGTTGCCTATTTTAATGAGCTTGATAGCTATGCTGAGAGCCATGGCTTAAATGCGAAGCAAATTATACAAGGTGTAAGCTTAGACCCTCGTATTGGTAACCATTATAATAATCCTTCATTTGGTTATGGCGGTTATTGTTTACCAAAAGATACCAAGCAGCTTTTAGCTAACTACCAAGTAGTGCCGAATAATATGATTAGGGCAATTGTTGATGCTAATAAAACTCGTAAGGATTTTATTGCGAACTCAATCATTAAGCGCAATCCTAAAGTTGTCGGTGTATACCGCTTAGTTATGAAGGCCGGCTCAGATAACTTTAGAGCATCTGCTATTCAAGGCATCATGAAGCGCATTAAAGCTAAGGGGATTGAAGTTGTAGTATATGAACCAGCTTTAAAAGATGAAGCATTTTTCAATTCACGTGTGATTAAAGATCTTAATGAGTTTAAAGAAATTGCTGATGTTGTTGTTTCCAACCGTATGGTTAAAGAGCTGAGTGATATTGCAGATAAAGTTTATACGCGAGATTTATTTGGTAGTGATTAAGTAATAGTTAAAGATTAAAGATTAAAGGTTAAAGGTTAAAGGTTAAAGGTTAAAGGT
>NZ_JACJEY010000114.1:0-3857 GCF_014164295.1 Pseudoalteromonas sp. SG43-7 | reverse complement strand
GAAAACAGTTAAATAAATTGACTGATGATGATCAGTTAAGCTAATTTAAAAACGGCTCTACAAAATGATAAATCAAGTGATCAAAGCTGATGAGAATCGGTGATCAAAGTCATGAGAATACGCACAATTAAAGCAACAGCAAATCCTCCTTTATATTTTATGTGAAAGTCAGTTGTCGATTGAATCAAAATAGGAACTAGGCTATGGTTGAAGCATTAATCAAAATAAAATAAAAGCGAGTAATTCTACAGGCTCGTTATGTTGGAGATCTTCGGGAGCCATAATATGAACTTGCCAAGTAAGAATGATTTTCCTGAAGGCTCCAGATTCTATATCAAAGAATTTGATGTACCACTAGTCCAGATACCAGACGGTAGTCTTTCTAAGTGGTTTAATTGGTTTGGCGGCAAGCCGAAAGAATACGCCCCAGAAGGTTTAAAGCCTGGCAACAATTGGGAAGCAGAGTCATTTAGTGAGTGGCAGAAAATTGTGAAAGAATCACTTTAAACTATGAATTATATTCCGCCTAAAGCTATTGAGTGTTGGAGAGTCGATAATCCAGGGGGGGAATTATATGAAACCTCAATCATGGATAATTATACGGTGATATCGGCATATGGAAGGTATGCTCATTGCTCGGGATGTAAGATAGTTTCATGGCAAGAGTTTCTAAGTGGTGAATTGAATGAGCTCGTTACCAAAACAATGGGGAGTGAAGTATTAAATGAAATTCATCATAAATTACGCTCAATCACATAACAAAAAGCTGCAACATGACTCCGTAAGTTGGCGTTATGTGTCATGGTAGATATGGAAACACTTCAAGAAAAAAATAATAAATACGCTAAATACCACAGAAATGATTCTTGGGGTGTCTTTGTAGCATTTACAATCATGTCACCTTTATTATTCAGTTATGGATATGAATTTTTCTATTGGTTTCAGGGTGAAATAATTGAAGTTCCTCATCCCGCTTTTGTGTTAGTTGGAGCATTGTTTTATGGTGGTATAATGGTCGCAATGGGCGATATCATTATATTTTCCAAACTACTCAAAGTATTCTCGCTTATTGCGGTTATGTGCTGGTTTAGCTATTTTTGGGTTGTGCTTAATCTATCTTGGCTTGCTTTTGCACCCTTAGTTCCTGTTTTTATACTTTTACAAATTCAAATGCCAAAAATTAAAGCTAACTCAAACAAATATGGCGATGACACATAACAAAGCAATAATGAAAGGGACGCAAAAAGCTTAGCCCGCGTCACTTCGTTCCTAATTTTAGCCAAGCTTTTCTGCGCCACATATTGCGGCTAGGAGCGACAAGCCGAAAGTATTGAGTTAGGAACTATTTATTGAAAGCTGTGAAGTTCGCTCAATTTTGATGTGCATGCTGTTTAGAGTATCTTGTAGGAGGTAAATTGATAATACCCAATAAGTTAAAAATGAATGATGAAGTTAGGATAATTGCGCCTTCAAGAAGTTTATCAATTATTGACCAAGAGACGCGAGAAATAGCAAACACAAGGTTTGAAGAGCTTGGCCTCAAATTGTCATTTTCAAAAAACTGTGAGTCGATAGATGATTTTTCGTCTTCATCTATAAAAGAAAGAATTGAAGATTTACATGAAGCATTCCTAGATAAAAAGGTAAAAGCTATCTTTACTGTTATCGGGGGCGATAATGTAAATCAATTACTAAAGTATATTGACTATAATATTGTTAAAAAAAATCCAAAAATTATATGTGGGTATTCTGATACTACAGCTTTATCAAATGCCTTATTTCATAAAACCGGACTAATAACTTACTCAGGGCCTGCATATTCAACTTTGGGGATGCTTAAAGGTATTGATTTTTCAATAAATTATATTAAAAAGTGTTTATTCTCAAGTGATCCTTATGAAGTTATAAACCCCGAACAATGGAGTGATGATTCATGGTTTTTAGATCAGGAAAAAAGAAGCTTTTATAAAGACAATGGCATAAAAGTTTTAAATCATGGTAAAGCTGAAGGAAAAATACTTGGAGGCAACCTTTGTACTTTAAATCTGCTTCAAGGAACTGAATTTATGCCTGACTTAACAAATTCTGTACTATTTCTTGAAGATGACGAGTTAACATCCCCTTCAAATTTTGACAGAGATCTGCAATCATTAATTCACCAAAAACATTTCGACAGAGTTAAAGGAATAGTCATTGGGAAATTTCAATTAAAGTCAGAAGTATCTGAAGACTTACTTAAAAAGATTATACAATCTAAACAAGAGTTAGAGTCAATTCCCGTGCTTTATAACTTAAACTTTGGACATACAACACCCCATATATGCTTTCCTATTGGTGGACTTGTGAAGATAGATACGAAAAGTCGTAAACAAATAACAATAGAAAAACATTAGGTAAAGAATACTCGAGTAATTAGCTAAATTTCATAATAATTAATGGTTGCGGATTTAATATTAAGAGTAATGGGATTGCATCGCCCTTGCTTGACTGACTGCTCATTGCAATTTTGAGTAGTTCGGCTTTGATCGAGAAGTAAACATTCGAGGGTTTTCGCATCGATTGTAGGTTTGTTGAGATAACGGACGCTTCAAAACGCTAATAATTAATCATCAATTATACCAAAGGGTTAAATTTCATTCGCTCAAACTCCGCAGCTCAAGTTATGTAAAAACGATTGATTAATAGACGAAAAATAGGCGGCTTCACTCCATTATGAATATAAAAGAGAGGTTAAAATGGAAAATATGAGGCATTATATATTTTGATTTTATGAAAAATGACGTTTTATTTTACCTACACTCAACACATTACTAATGGCTTAACTACTATGAACTCAGCGTCAAAGAATACAATGCGAACATTTATACACTCGGTCTCAGTTATGTGCGCTGCGCTGTTACTGACAAGTTGTGTGAGTTGGATTGCACCAACTGTTAAATCTGAGTTGATAGCGCTTCAAGCGGGCGAATATCAGCTAGACAGTCAACATGCTGCATTAATATTTAAAATCCAACATTTAGGGTTATCAACCTATGTAGGGCGTTTTAATAAATTTGATGCACAACTCAACTTTGACCCTAATAATATGGCTGCCGCGTCATTAAACGCAGTGGTGGATATTAGCTCTATTGATATTAACAATGCTGACTTAGCAGAAACCTTACAAAATGATACTTGGTTTAACAGTGAGCGCTTTGCGCAAGCATCATTTACTAGCCACACTGTTACAGTTATATCTGATAACAGTTTTAATTTCTCAGGTGATTTAACTCTTAGAGGCGTTACCAAACCTGTGACGTTTAAAGCCACATTTCACGTTGGAGCAGACAACTGGATGACAGGAAAATACACCATTGGTTTTAGTGCGGTCGGTCAAATCAAACGTTCTGACTTTGGCATGGACAGTTATATACCGATTGTTGGGGATCAAATTGACTTAGAAGTTTATGCGGAATTTATTAATGTTGGTAAGCAATAAGAAGTAAGTGATAGCTACTAAATCGTCAATCAGTGACATTTTCAGATAGAATATAATCCCTGAATGACCGCTAGGGCACTTTTGTGAAGTTTGTCTAAAAAGCGAAATACGGGCTAAATATTTTTAGCATGTGTTTCCATTTTGGTCGACTTTACTTGTGCCACATACCTGTCTTTTTCTGAGCAACAATAGGCCTTGATTGGATTGTTTTACCATGTGCGATGTCATTTACTCACCTCCCCCCTCTTGGTTTACTATCCCCCTGTGTCAGGATAGTTGTCGCCTCTAACTTTTAATAGAGGCAGATAAAAATGAGACGTCGATTTACACAAGAATTTAAAGTTCAAGCGGTTGAAAAAGCATTATCTCAATGTGATGA
>NZ_JACJEY010000113.1:0-3974 GCF_014164295.1 Pseudoalteromonas sp. SG43-7 | reverse complement strand
TAGAACCTAGAACCTAAGTTCTTATACTCCCCTTGATTTTCTTTTATCCACCTCCATATCCCCATAGTTAATATAACTTTATAGTCTTAATTAAAGTTATGTTTACGGCTTATTTTAAATTTTCTTGCAGAAAACTGATATCTTAACTACGCGATGGTTTGATGTTTCGCAGAGTCTGGTATAGTAGCGCACGTATTGAACGCTGTATTTCACAACGTTTCTCGAAATTGCTAATTAATATGTGCTCGTGTGAGTAATCTATTAATTAGTAATTATAAAAATGGGTTAGCTGATACTCGGCTAGCAAAGAACACATTGTAACGGTTTTATCATGATATCTAATTTATTTACCAAGATTTTTGGTAGTCGCAATGACCGCACTATTAAAAATTTAAGAAAGACGGTCGCGCTGATCAACGCGCTTGAAACGCAACTTGAAGCGCTTTCAGACGAAGATTTAAAAGCCAAAACAGCAGAGTTTAGAGAGCGTTACGATAACGGACAAGGTCTTGATGACATTCTACCAGAAGCATTTGCTGTGGTACGTGAAGCATCAAAACGTGTAAATGGTATGCGTCACTTTGACGTACAGTTGCTAGGTGGTATGGTTTTACACCAAGGCCGCATCGCAGAAATGCGTACTGGTGAGGGTAAAACCCTTACCGCAAGTTTACCAGCATACTTACGTGGTATTACAGGTAAAGGTGTTCACGTAATTACTGTGAATGACTACCTTGCTAAGCGCGATGCTGAAACTAACCGCCCATTATTTGAATTTTTAGGTTTAACTGTTGGCTGTAATGTACCGGGTATGATGCCGCAACAGAAAAAAGAAGCCTATGCCGCTGATATTACCTACGGTACTAATAACGAATTTGGTTTTGATTACCTGCGTGACAATATGGCGTTTAGCATTAACGAACGCGTACAACGTCCACTTTACTATGCGGTAGTCGATGAAGTTGACTCGATCTTAATTGATGAAGCCCGTACTCCACTGATTATTTCCGGCCCCGCTGAAGACAGTTCGCAGCTGTATGCTGAAATCAATACCATAGTTCCGCTTCTTGAGTTACAAGAGAAAGAAGACGAAGAAGGTATTGAAGGCGATGGTGATTTCACTATTGATGAAAAAGCTAAGCAAGTTCATTTAACTGAACGTGGTCAAATTAAAGTTGAAGAATTACTGATTGAACGTGGTTTGATAGCTGAGGGCGACTCGCTTTATTCTGCTGCGAGTATTACCCTGCTTAGCCATATTTATGCGGCATTACGTGCCCATAAGCTGTATCAAAAAGACATTGATTACGTTGTAAAAGAAAACGAAGTAATCATTGTTGATGAACACACTGGCCGTACAATGGAAGGGCGTCGTTGGTCTGAAGGTTTACATCAAGCTGTTGAAGCAAAAGAAAATGTAAAAATTCAAAATGAAAACCAAACGTTAGCGTCAATTACATTCCAAAACTACTTCCGTATTTACGATACCCTTGCAGGTATGACTGGTACTGCCGACACTGAAGCATTTGAGTTTCAGTCAATCTATGGTCTAGATACTGTTGTTATGCCAACTAATAAGCCGATGATCCGTGAAGATCGCGCTGATTTAGTTTACTTAACGCAAGAAGAAAAATACGAAGCCATTCTAATCGATATTAAAGATTGCCAAGAGCGCGGCCAGCCAGTATTGGTGGGTACGATTTCAATCGAAAGCTCTGAGTATTTATCGCAATTTTTACGTAAAGAAAAAATCAAGCACAACGTACTTAATGCTAAATTCCATGCCCAAGAAGCAGACATCGTTGCCGATGCTGGTTTACCAGGCACAGTAACAATCGCAACTAACATGGCCGGTCGTGGTACTGATATCGTGTTAGGCGGTAACTGGAATAGCGAAGTTGAAAAACTTGAAAACCCAACTGATGAGCAAATCAAAGCGATTAAAGAAGCGTGGCAAATTCGCCATGATGCAGTAATTGCTGCTGGTGGTTTACATATCATTGGTACTGAGCGTCACGAATCACGCCGTATCGATAACCAGTTACGTGGTCGTTCGGGTCGTCAAGGTGATGCCGGTTCAAGCCGTTTTTACCTATCGATGGATGACGCATTAATGCGTATCTTCGCTGGTGAACGCATGACTAATATGATGCGTAAACTAGGTATGCAACGTGGCGAAGCGATTGAGCATCCATGGGTTAACCGTGCCATTGAAAACGCGCAACGTAAAGTTGAAGCACGTAACTTTGATGTGCGTAAACAATTGCTTGAATACGATGATGTAGCAAATGACCAACGTCGTGTTGTTTATTCACAACGTAATGAGTTGCTTGAAGAAGGCGATATTTCAGAGACGATCACGGTTATTCGTGGCGACGTATTGGGCAACACTATTGACCAATACATTGCACCGCAAAGTTTAGCTGAAATGTGGGATATTCCGGGCCTTGAAGAGCGCTTAAAACAAGACTTCTTAATTGAGTTACCGATTACACAATGGTTAGCTGACGATAACAAACTTTACGAAGAAAAGTTACGTGAGCGAATTGAAGAGTCAGTTGAGCAAGCTTACAAACAGAAAGAGCAACAAGTTGGCGATTCTGTACTTCGTCAGTTTGAAAAAGCAATCATGCTACAAAGCTTGGATCAACATTGGAAAGATCACCTTGCTGCGATGGATCACCTTCGCCAAGGTATTCATTTACGTGGCTACGCGCAAAAGAATCCTAAGCAAGAGTACAAGCGTGAGTCGTTTGAATTGTTCTCTGAAATGCTTGAGAACCTGAAAATTGATGTCGTTAGTATTTTAAGTAAAGTACAAGTACGTGCTGAAGAAGATGTTGAAAAAATCGAAGAGCAACACCGCCAAAGTGAAAATGCTCCTCGCGAATATCAACATGAAGAAGTTGAGCACGTAGGCGGTGAAGCACCTCAAGGTGCAGTCGTAACATCACGCGCAGAGCCAAAAGTTGGCCGCAACGAACCTTGCCCGTGTGGCTCGGGTCAAAAGTTCAAACAGTGTTGTGGTAAGTTAAAATAACCAAATGTTATAATTAACAATTAAAAAGCGACGCCTGCGTCGCTTTTTTTGTTTGTAAGATTAAATATCAGGCGAGTAGCTTGCCACCGCGTTTTAAATGTGGTGTTTGTGCGTCAGCAAGCTCAACGCCTACGGTGTTAAATTTTATCTCGGTGTTAAATCACTTGTAGGCGAGTGGCTTGCCACCGCGATATTCAATATTGTATCGGTGTTTGTGCGTCAGCAAGCTTAACGCCTACGGTGTTAAATTTTATCTCGGTGTTAAATCACTTGTAGGCGAGTGGCTTGCCACCGCGATATTCAATATTGTTTCGGTGTTTTTGCGTCAGCAAGCTTAACGCCTACGGTGTTAAAGTTTATCTCGGTGTTAAATCACTTGTAGGCGAGTGGCTTGCCACCGCGATATTAAATGTGGCTCGGTGTTGGTGCGTCAGCAAGCTCAACGCCTACGGGTGTTGCATTTTACTCTGGTGTTTAATTAATTGCTTGTAAGCGCGGCTTTATGCCGCTCGGTTTTAATAAAGGTATTACGATGAATAAAAAAATTGTGCATGTAGCGGTGGGGGTTATCAAAGCAGATAACACACTATTTATCTGTAAGCGCCCTGACGATAAACACCAAGGTGGTTTGTGGGAGTTTCCGGGCGGCAAAGTAGAAGCTGGCGAAACCGTATTCGAAGCACTAAAGCGCGAGCTTCAAGAAGAAGTGGGTTTAACAATTAATAGTTCAAGCGAGCTGATGGTTATTGAGCATGATTATGGCGATAAATGTGTAAAACTCGACGTGCATTTAGTCACTGATTTTAGCGGCCAAGCCCATGGCGCAGAAGGTCAGCAAAGTGCATGGGTCGCGATTGATAAGTTAGACGATTACAATTTTCCTGCCGCCAACGTAGAAATTATCGAAAAAATAAAAGTGGATGTTTAAATTTAC
>NZ_JACJEY010000112.1:0-4272 GCF_014164295.1 Pseudoalteromonas sp. SG43-7 | reverse complement strand
GGTTTTAACTCCTCAGGAAATCCGTGTTTTTCTGTTATATCTTTATCTATTTTGAAGTAGTGCTCTATTGATTGATATAAGTGTGTACCAAGCGGGATTGATGTATCCATAAAGGTCATGGCTGTTGCATATTGCAGCGAATCCCACTGACGATTAAAACCACCTACATAAAATGTTGGTTTAGTGAGTCTATAATGCTTAGGGTACTTTAATGGCACCATGAGAGACACAAACACGCGTGAACCACCACGAGCTGAGCCTACATTGCGCTCATTTGCACCAAAACAAACAATGTCTTCGTAAGGTAAATAAAACGGTTTTCTAAACAAAGTATGAGGGGTTTTTACAAGCCCGGTATGGCGATTAAAATAAAACTTATCTCGGTGCGATAATATGGCGCGGTGTTTATGCATATAAAAACCTATGATAAACAAAGGCATGTATATAACAAACGGTACCCACCTGTAATCGCCCCACACAAAACCAATAATCATCAAGTCCGAGAGGAAACAGATAAACGTAAACACCATTAACAAGAAGCTTAGAGCAGTAAATAAGTTTGACCACCCTCCAAACCATGAAATAGCAAGTTGTTGCCCATCAGTGCGAACCCAGTGCCCCTCAAGCGTTGAGCCACTATCTGGGGATGAAAGCTTTGCTGTATATTCATCAGTAAAACGCTTACTTTTAAACGTACGGGTTTTAAACCCGCAGCCATTGAGTGCTTCGGCTTTTTTTAATCGCGCCTCATAACTGTCTTTATGCAAATAATCTCTTGGCAGCCTTTCTCTGTACTTAGTGGAGTTAGCCCGATAAATCGAGTCATTTCTTTGCTTAGTTCTCTCTGCTTTTTCTATTTCTGGATCTTTTTCTTCTTTACTTTTTCGATCTCTTCTTTCAGCATAGCTTTCATCAAGTGCTAATCGTTGAATGTTTTTATCTTTTGCATTAAGTGGTTTTTTTCTCGGGTTAAGTTGTTTCCATTCTTCTAGCTTCCTAATTCTTTCTGGCCTTTTTTCTTCATCCTCAGCAACAAACTTTGCTACGTGCTCATAATAGCGCCTATCGACTTCTTCTGGGTTTGCACGCATCCAGTCTTCGCGCTCTTGATCTTCGCGCTTTCTTTCTTCTAACATTTCTTTTTTTATTTTTTCATGATCTAATTGATTTTCGCTCATTATTACTCCTTTATTTGCTGTACTTCTTGTAAATTTTTTATAACTTAGCTTTTTATAACTTAACAATGGCTTGGCTAATGACTTGGCCAATGCGGTGGCTATACTTGCGCTCATCGCCCCAAGAAAAGAACCCTGGCTTTTCACCTGCTTTGTAATATTCGATTGGTAAGCCATAAATACTATTAAACCCTTGAATTGTTGGTTGACCTTTACCACTGGGGTACACCGTGGCTTCTAGTTTGAGTTCTATCTGGTCGCCTGGCTGCAAACCAAATTCAGTCAAGAATGCATTGTAATTTATTTCTGCTTGCCACCCTGTTCGTGCAGGCTGAAGCATCCATATCGCATCTACTAATATGGGGGAATTAAGGGGGATTTGTTTAAATACTCTGTGCTTTGTGTAACGTGACATTCTACGTTGTATCATTTCTGCATACTTTTTAGCTGCTTCAATATTATAACCACGAGAGAAATTTAAGATGACACCCATCTTAACTATTCAAACTGAATGTCGTTTTTATTGTTCAATTTGCGCGGCGTAAAGCCGCGCCTACGCAAATTTAAATGGCTGTTTTCTTCACCGTTTATATGTCGCCATGTTAGCCAGCAACGTGCCAATAAACCTAGACAGCATTTATGCTGCCTAGGTTTGAATTCCATTTCTGATTGTTAAAGAGCAATAACTTTTAAACACCCGCAATAATTTGCATTGCAAGGGTTTTCATCAGCCGTTTCCAATACGGTGTGTTGTCTGGTTTGTTTAAACTTTCATCTATTGGCCATTTATCCCATGGTTTGGTGATTTCTTTATTTGCCCAGCGTTTAGGATTGGTGATAGCGCCGTCAAAGTTAAAGCGGTAAATATCATCATCAAGTTCTTCTTCTATTTGCTTCATCTGCTTGTAGCTCATTAAACGCCAATACTTTTCAGGGCGATTATTTTGCTTATCAAAATCCCGTGTTATCGGGTCTAAATGACGAAATGGCTCGATTTCTGGTGAATCAACGAGCCGTTTACTTAAGTCCATAAAGCGCACTACGCGCTCCCATGTATACTTACAGTAGTTTGGGTTTTGTGGGTTGTCTTTAACCCGTATTTCACTAAATGCACCATGGTGGTTTTCATAATCTTTATGGGCAATATACATAGCATGGGTCACACCATGGCCCTGTGAATGGTTCGCTTTAGCGTAAAATGCCTCGATATCTGAGAACGGAAAAGTCGAATGGCCATGCTCATTTTTTTCGGCATTATCAACCGACCACGTAAAGTTCACTGTTTGGTTTTGACGGTCAAAATATACTTCACGTTTAGGTAGAATATAACGCGCTAATATAGGGCTGAAGTTTAAGAAAAAAAGATTAAAACCGATTGCAGGTAATACAAACCAAAATGGAAAGTCTTCTGGTGTTGATGTAAATTGTGAATAAAACCATACCCCAAAAAATATAACTGAGACAATTGAACCTGTTACTCCTAAAAGAATAGGCCCTAATGTTAACCCTAGCGTCCAATCCCCCGCATTATGAAAACCTAAATAACGGCCTTCGTTATCTAAACTTTGAGGTTTTACCTTTTTATTATCTTCTTTCTCCAATAAAAATCTGACAATCATCAATCCTTTAGGTGAACTATACTCATACATTTTTGAGGAAATATAGTGTTTAAAGTTCTGCGAATTTTCTATCATTCTTGCATTTAGTTTTGCAAATCTATATGAAATTGACATGAATATCCTTTTGCCCACTCAAGCAGCTATTTACTGCTTGAGCTAAATCCTATTTATTTCTTTGTTTAACTACAAATCAATCATTAAAAATGAAGTGAATTTTTGCCACAACGTTTTGCCAAATTTAATCTCGCTTTCAGCTTTTATATTATCCGCATATTTCCATGGGAACTTAAATATATCCGGCGGTGTTAGCTTTCTGATAGGTTTACCCGTCAATAAGTTATTGAGCTGTTCTTCATCATTAAATTCTTTTCTAAGTTCATCATCCGCTTTAGACATTTCTTTTAAAAATGACTTATCAACCCGATACCAAAAGTACTTAGGGCGGCCATTCGCTTTATCAAATTCAGCGGTGGTTTTATCAAACTCACGGTAATATTCAAATTGCGGAATATCAGCTAAAGGTTGAGTAACATCCATAAAGTTTTGTAATAATTCCCAATGTACAAATGCAGAGCTAATTAAATTAGCACCTGTCCACGCATAAAAAACGTCTTTTTTAAAATGTAATAGTGTAAATCCCCTAAATGGAAAGCCGCTTTGAGGGTTGTTCTGGACTTTATAGTGAGCATTAAACTCTTCAAATGGAAGTTTATTAATTACTTCGGTACTGTCATTTTGAGATAGCCAGACAAGGCCCGTAGTTCTCTCAAAATTCATTCTTGAATGCATAACTATTTTTCTTATTAACGTCCAGATAGTTAAGTTAAATAATTTAGATCCTCCCCATATAAATAAAAGTACAATTAATACATCTTTTGCCTCTTCTGGATCTCCAAATAGAAATAAAAAAAGAGGTAAACAAAATATAAAAAGTAGAAGAGTTAAATGCGCACAAAACCAAAAAAATAATAGTACGTCAATTACTTTTTTTCCTAATGTAGATAGACTTAAAATATGCGGATCACTACCAAGAACATTTCTATAATGTTCAGCTTTACCTGATAAATTATATTTATAATCGGAGTTTTGAGAACTGTCAAAACAGTGACCAAAAACATTTCCTCTTGGGTATATTGCTTGCTTACTTTGATAACGGCAATACATAGAGTCACGCTCATCAGTCGCTATTTCATCTCTAAATTTTGCATATTGCTTACCTCTATAAGCGGTTTCAGCATACTGCTCATGCATATTCTATTTCCTTTATTATCCATGCTTTATCTGGTTGCTCACCTTTATCCCAGTTATTACGCTCATCAATATCCACATAGGGCAAGGTCACATTTTTATCTAGGTGTAATGGTCAACAAATTCTGTAGAGATTCTAAGCGGCATTTTTTAATTCATTATATTTCTGATGTGGCGTCATATAATTAAGCGTAGAATGCCTACGTTTGTAATTGTAAAACTGAATATAA
>NZ_JACJEY010000111.1:0-4275 GCF_014164295.1 Pseudoalteromonas sp. SG43-7 | reverse complement strand
TCATCACATTGAGATAATGCTTTTTCAACCGCTTGAACTTTAAATTCTTGTGTAAATCGACGTCTCATTTTTATCTGCCTCTATTAAAAGTTAGAGGCGACAACTATCCTGACACAGGGGGATAGCTACTCCCCTTTCAGTCTGGATGATTAATAATCCAATCGCTTCAACGTTACTGATGTTGACACGGGAGTGTTCAAAAATCTGTGTCATTTGATTAAACTGATAAAAAACATGAATGACACATGACAAATCAATTCAACTTCGAAGATGCCGTTAAAGCGCTTCAATCAGGTAAAAAGCTAAACGGTAAAGATGGTGTACTTACATCACTTATCAAACAATTAACCGAGTCAGCGCTCCAGGCTGAGCTTGAACATCACCTCGCTAATGAGCAGGCGCCTAACCGTAAAAATGGCTTTAGCACGAAGACGATTAAGTCACCTGCTGGCAATTTTGAGCTAGAGACGCCTAGAGACCGCAGTGGTAGCTTTGAGCCTCAGCTCATCAAGAAGAACCAAACGACATTGAGTGACGAAATAGACTCAAAAATACTCTCCATGTTCAGTATGGGGATGAGCTATCGTGATATTAATAAGCACATTGAAGATATGTACGGCATGAACGTCGCCACTGGCACCATCAGTGCTGTGACCGATAAACTTATTTCCAGAGCTTAAAGCATGGCAACAGCGCCCTCTCGATAGTCACTACCCGATTGTGTGGCTTGATGCTATTCATTACAAAGTCAAAGAAGATGGCCGTTATATTAGTAAAGCCGTTTATACGTTATTAGGGCTAGATATTCATGGCAAAAAAGAAATACTTGGCTTGCATTTATCCGAAAATGAAGGCGCTAATTACTGGTTGTCGGTACTTACCGACTTAAATAATCGAGGCGTTAAAGACATACTAATTGCATGCGTTGATGGGCTAACAGGCTTTCCAGAAGCCATTGCAGCTATATTTCCCGAGACAGAAGTTCAATTATGTATTGTTCATCAAATACGAAATTCAATGAAGTATGTCGCGTCAAAGAATCAAAAAGCATTTATGGCCGACTTAAAGCCCGTTTATCGCGCATCAACAAAAGAAGCAGCAGAGATAGCACTTGATGAGCTGGAGGCTAAATGGGGGGACGCTTATCCGCTAGTGATCAACTCATGGCGTAATAAATGGCATAATTTATCAGCCTATTTCAAGTACCCTGAGCCTATACGTAGGGTCATATACACAACGAATGCGGTGGAAGCAGTCCATCGTCAGTTTAGGAAATTAACGAAAACAAAAGGCGCTTTTCCAAATGAAAATAGCTTGTTGAAGTTGCTTTATGCTGGCATATTAAATGCTACCGAGAAATGGACAATGCCCATACACAATTGGAGCCTTTGTTTATCTCAGTTGGCAATTTATTTTAAAGGGCGTTTAGATAACGTGCTCGATCTTTAAATTTTAAGCTGACACAGAATCTTGAACGCCCTCTACCAATAAACGCGATGACCATTGAGGTTCGTCTGCTATTTTTTCTGCCCACGGCATACCAACTAATACTATCGATACGCCCGCTTCATCATTAATATACTTTAATCTGTTAGCAATCTCGCGGCGTTTTTTACCTTGGTTATGCTCAATTAGCTCTTGAAACTCATCAATAATTATCAGCTCTGTGCCACACGTTTTTAGGCACTTTATTAATGATGTCGTTAACCGAGTACCATTTACTCGCAGTTTCCGCTCTGTACTACCTACTTGCCCTAAGTCTTTAAGAAGCTCGGCTAAAGTAGATTCTAGTGTCGGATTGCTAGGTATGCGGCTGACTAATACAGGGTGATTCATCACTCCATTAATAAATTGCGGTAAGTGACGTTCTTTATACTGTTTTATTAGTGCTGTTTTACCTGTGCCTGTATCGCCATTTAACAGCATGCAAGGCTTTTCACCTGTTAGCCCTTTACCAAGTCTTAATCTGTCAAAGTCATTAAATACCGTGCTTATTATTGGGTATTCAATAAATACATCGCGAAATTCATTAAGCTTTTCTTTTTGTTTGTCGGTCAGCATAATTAAAATCCATCTAAGTCTGAAATAAAGTCATCCCAGCTATCTGTTGGTTGCTCTTTAGGTGTAACCTTTTTGTGTTCTACTGGCTCGCTCTGAGCTATTGATTTCTGCGAGTCGCTACTAACATTTTGATGCTTAGCTAATGCTTTACCGCCTTTTACTTTTGAGTGTTTTGGCGCATTTTTTAACTCTTCAAACTCGTTTTGAATTTTATTATGAATAAACATACGCGCTTTTGCTAAGCCGACATTATCGATAGAGCCCGAAATAAAATCGCGATGAATACGTATATTTATTTTATGCTGATTCAAACTTAAATTTTGAGTGTAACCGTTTGGATCTATGCATGGCACTTTTATGTAATGCTCTAGCTTATCGAGGTAAACGTATATATAAGAAATATCATCGGGATTTAATTTAATTAAAACTTCTTGAGATACCTTATGGCTGAATTGCTTTCTATAATTGGCCAGCTCAGTACTGTCGTAGCTTAAGTTTTCTAGCCGTATCCCACCTTTACGAAGCACCCGATGATTTGAAATACTGAGCACAACATCCAGTTGTTGAAGATCATCATTACTCAGCACTGTTGGTGGTAACGTATTAAAGCCTTGATCCCATTGTTGGCTTGGTATGTACTTAAATCGGCTATCGGCATCTTGATGATAAACGTCTACTACCCATTTATGAAATAACTGCATAAAGGTAGTAAAGCGCATGATTGCATCTTTTTTGGGATTGTATTCATGCTTTTGTAAAATGTTAGAAAAAGTTTTACCAGGAACAGGGTCTAATAATTCAGTGTTAATTGTGCCGAACATACGTTCTACAAAGGGTTTTAACCAAGGCTTTGCGACAGGGTTATATTGAGTATTAATGCCTATTTCTTCAAAAGCTAGTTCAAGGCTGTTGCTCCAAAATTCAGCGCCATTATCAACAACGAGTGTTTCAATTTTACCAGCACACTTCCACTCATTTACCGTATCAGGGTATAGCTTTGCCACTTCACTTTTAGGTTTCATCGCATTTAGCATTGCTCGCCTTACTGCGTCGTAGCTAGGCTCACTGAAGCTGAAGTAATAGCCAACAATACAATGGCTATACACATCAACTAACATGGTGAGTGTCGGCCGACCAAGCGGGATATGTAGCTCATCATCCAATAAAATAAGATCAAGGGGTGTATGGTCAATTTCAACTTTTTCGAGTACTCGGGTAGGCCGCGTATGCCCTTCTACTTTATTAAAAGCAATATCAGCAAGGCGCTTACCATAACGAGCAAGCATTACTTCGTATTGCGGTAAGTTATCTATTCTATTTTTAAATGCTTTGTATGTTAAAGGCTTTAAATCACTGCCTACAACACTGTCGTTTTCAATGATAACTAAGTCTGCGTAATACTTATAAGCCGAAGCCACTGATGGCTTTTCTTTTACTAAGTAACGCTCAAGTGCCTTTTCAAAAAACTTATCGGTGGCTTGGTATTAGCGCCATGATATTTTTATCTGCATTGGTATAAGCGCTATACCATCGTGCAGCTGTTCTCCAGCTGGGCTTTTTTTCTCCCTCAACTTCGGGCATTACTTTTAATAAAGGCTCAAGGTTTTTTTGTGTCCAACCGCCTTGAATATTAGCCTCAAGCCATTGAATATATTTAAGCTTAGCAAATGTTGTTGTTTTAATTTTTTCAGGAAGGGCTTGTAAATCTTTGGCGTAATTTTGAGGTAGTTTGGTCTCTACTTTTGGTAATGGCTGGTTAAATTCGTCATCAAACAAACCATCATTAAACATTGTTGGACCAAATTGCTGTTTCTATTGATATTTCATTTGTAGTTAAGTCGGCAAATAACTGCCCTAATGATAATAAACGTAACACCGTAGCAAGTAACTCACCGGCAGTTACTTTTAAAAAGCTAACTAACTGGCCCACTTTAATAGAGCCGTATTGCTTAACTAGTTCTAACACTGATGCTTGCAGCTCTGTTAGAGACTGAAAACCAGAGTAGCGATGCAAAAGTTTTAAGTTATTGAGTATTGGGTATACACGGATTTGCTTATCAGTAACCAGTATTAAATCTCGTCCACCTTGCTTATACCAATCTGCCAAATTATGTGATCTAATTAGCACACTGATACTTATCTACTTTTACTAAATTGAACTTAGAAAAATCCAAGCAACTTTTAGCTTTATCACGTAAAGAGCCTAATGCGAGA
>NZ_JACJEY010000110.1:0-4370 GCF_014164295.1 Pseudoalteromonas sp. SG43-7 | reverse complement strand
CTTTTACCTTTTACCTTTTACCTTTTACCTTCAGTCTACTTTTATACAGGCATAAAAAAACCGCTTAATCAGCGGTTTTTATCAAACAATTACATATTACTTAATAACACGTAAGTGTGAGCCTTTTTTCTTTTCAGGCTTAGAAGGAGCTGGCTCGTCAGGTAATAATTCATCTGCGATATCAACACTTTCTAACTCAGCTGCAAACTCGTCTTCATCTTCTAAAAACTCATCTGCAGTAAACACAGTGCCTTCACCGTTTTCGCGGGCATAGATCGCAAGCACGGCACCAATTGGCACGTATACTTGCATTGGCTGACCACCAAAGCGGGCACTAAAGCTTAACTGCTGATTATCCATTGAGAATTGTGTGACAGCTGATGGGCTAATATTCAACACAATTTGTCCATCTTGAACAAACTGTGTTGGTATTTGCACGGCTGGAAAATCAGCATTAACCACTAAATGCGGTGTACACTGATTATCAACAATCCAATCAAAGAAAGCACGAAGTAAATAAGGACGATTAGGCGTCATTACAAACGGATCTCGCGCTCAGTTTCAGTAAGAGAAGCTTGGAATGATTCACGCTCAAATAAACGGATCATATATTCTTTCATCTCTTTAGAACCTGCACCAGTTAGCTCAATACCAAGCTCTGGTAAACGCCATAGTAATGGTGCTAAGTAACAATCAACTAAACTAAACTCTTCACTCATAAAGTAAGGAGCTTCAGTAAAGATTGCTGAAACAGCAAGTAAAGCTTCTGTTAGTTCTTTACGCGCTTGCGCTGATTCAGCGCCATTAGCATAAATTTTAGCAGCAAGGCTGTACCAATCTGTGTCGATGCGATGCATCATTAAACGGCTGCGGCCACGCATTACCGGATAAACAGGCATTAGTGGAGGGTGAGGAAAACGTTCATCAAGGTATTCCATGATGATGTTTGCCTGATATAAACCAAGCTCACGGTCAATCAGTGTTGGCACTGTACCGTAAGGGTTAATTTCATGAAGTGCTTCTGGCAGGTTGTCCTTTTCGGCCAGATGAATATCTACACTTACGCCTTTTTCAGCAAGTACAATGCGTACTTGATGGCTATACATACAGTTAGCACCAGAAAAAAGGGTCATTACAGGGCGCTTATTGGCAGCTACGGCCATGCCTACCTCCATTAAATAACAAAAACAGCAAAAGGGGCTTAAGCCCCTATTGCAAAATTACCTTTAAATATGTTCAAAATTAATGAACATCTCTCCAGTATTCTTTCTTCAACATGAATGCCAAGATAAATAGGATAACTAAGAATCCGATAACCTTGATACCTAACGCTTCTGATTCAAGACGTGAAGGTTCACCCACGTACTCAAGGAAGTTAGTTAAGTCACGAGCCGCTTGATCGTACTCGTCTACACTCATTTCGCCAGTCCCATCTGTTTCAGTACCAATAACTTTAGTCACAGTGTGACCATGTTCTTCGACTTCTTCAGTAATAGGCGTTGGTAAACCTTGCAGTTCTTGCAAAACGTGAGGCATACCTACCGATGGGAAAACAATATTGTTAACTCCAAACGGACGAGATTCATCTTTATAAAATGACTTTAAGTACGTGTAAATATAATCCGGAGATTTTACACGTGCAATTAGAGTTAGATCCGGCGGAGCCGCACCAAACCATTTTGCTGCATCATCTTTAGTAATTGCGTTAGTGATATGGCTACCAACTTTTGAACCGTCAAAAATTAACTGCTCAAGGCCAACGGCTGTTGGAATACCGATATCACGGAAAGTACGCTCATAACGCTGATACTGCATTTGGTGACAACCAAGACAGTAGTTCATGAACAACTTTGCACCACGTTGCAACGAAGGCTGATCAGTTAGGTCATTACCGGCTTCCATTAATGGAACCGATGGACCTGCCGCCATTGCCGGCAATACGTTTATTGATAAAGCAAATAAACCGATAATTAGCTTTTTCATCATTTCGTTAACCTCTCTGGCAATGGCTTAGTTTTTTCATTCTTACTGTATACAAACAACAGTACGAAGAACATAAAGTAAGTCACAGTACAGATTTGTGAAATGATCGTCTTCATATCAGTTTGTGGAGTTGCACCCACCCAACCAAGAAGCACGAAAGTAACAACAAAACCTGCGATGTTCCATTTATGGAAGCCACAACGGTAACGAACCGATTTCACTGTGCCACGGTCAAGCCAAGGTAATAACGCCAGCACTACAATCGATGCACCCATCGCAGCAACACCAATTAGTTTATCTGGGATTGCACGTAAGATTGCATAGAATGGCGTAAAGTACCAAACTGGGAAAATATGTTCAGGTGTTTTAAGTGGGTTTGCCGCTTCAAAGTTTGGTCCTTCAAGGAAGAAACCATTCATCGCAGGCATAAAGAACACCACCCAACAAAACAAGATTAAGAAACCAACCACACCCACAATATCTTTTACTGTGTAATAAGGATGGAACGGAATCGCATCAACAATATCTTTCTTGTCAGTGTAATACTCATGGAATTTAAATTTAGGCTTATCTTCTTCAGCAACAGAGCCTTTCTTACGCTTGATCTCAACACCGTCAGGGTTATTTGAACCCACTTCGTGCAGTGCCACAATGTGTAAGAATACTAAAATTACGATAACCAATGGTAAAGCAATAACATGTAATGCAAAGAAGCGGTTAAGCGTTGCACCTGATATTACATAATCACCACGGATCCAAAGTGTTAAGTCATCACCAATAACCGGAATAGCCCCGAATAGTGAAATGATTACCTGTGCACCCCAGAATGACATTTGACCCCATGGTAATAAGTAACCCATGAATGCTTCAGCCATTAACGCTAAGAAGATAAACATACCGAATAACCACAGTAATTCACGTGGTTTTTGGTAAGAACCGTAGATCATGCCACGGAACATATGCATATATACAACGATGAAAAACGCTGATGCACCTGTTGAGTGCAAATAACGTAGTAACCAGCCGTATTCTACATCACGCATGATGTATTCTACTGAAGCGAATGCGCCCTCAGAAGACGGAACAAAGTTCATCGTTAACCAAATCCCGGTAAGAATTTGGTTTACTAGTACTAACATGGCCAATGAGCCAAAGAAATACCAGAAGTTAAAGTTTTTCGGTGCTGGATACTGTGCAATATGCATGTTCCAAACACGTGTCATTGGGATACGGTCGTCTATCCAACCAATAATTTTACCGAACATTAGGCTACCCCTTTTTCTTCGCCCACTAAAATAGTGGTATCATCAAGAAATGTGTAAGGTGGTATTTCTAAGTTTAACGGGGCAGGTACCGATTTAAATACACGGCCAGCCATATCAAATTTAGAACCGTGACATGGACAGTAGAAACCATCATCTGTTCCCTCAACCTTTTCACCAAAATTACCTTGGAAAAAGCCAGGTGAACACCCTAAATGCGTACAAATACCTACCGCGAGAAATATCTCAGGGCGTAATGAACGGAAATCATTGGTTGATGATTCTAATTGTTGTGGCTCTTGCGATTGCGGATCACGAAGTTGACCTTCGTGTTCTTTCATCTGCTCAAGCATTTTAGGGGTTCGTGATACAACCCATACAGGTTTACCACGCCACTCGACACGTATTAATTGTCCCGGCTCAAGTTTGCTGATATCTACTTCTACAGGCGCACCCGCAGATTTAGCTCGCTCACTTGGATTCCAAGACGCAATAAAAGGAACAGCAGCCCCAGCCGCACCAACACCACCTACAACAGAGGTAGCTATGGTTAAAAAGCGACGTCGGCCATTGTCTACAGGCGCATTGCTCATCCACTTATCTCCACTATGATTCTCAACACTTGCTATATTGAGAACATCAGTTACAGCAGGTTAATTTTTCGAAATTTTAAAATAGAAGCGATCATAATTAAAACCCTTGATTAAAACAAGGTTATTAACAGCCTCATGCTCGAATAATCCCGACTTTATCAACTAATTGACTAAGTTAGCTCGAGCATAGAGCCGTTTCTATGATATGACTTTTACAAAAACAATATACTGACCAAGATCAACCTCACTAAAAGGAAGCAGATAAACTGCACATGGTGCTGTTGAACTCACTCACATTACTTGCCAGACAATTGTAGCAAAAAAATTCATCAATTAACTGACGGATTTACACTTATTACGATAATTATTGAACTTTTTTTAAAGTTATACGCAACAAAGGCAGTAGCAGGTTAATTATTAGCCGCATATTTGATACGAGTTTGCTGGTTACTTATTAAAAGTGCGAGTTTGCTTATGTCTGATAAAAAGTGCGAGTTTACTTATGTCGATAAAAAGTGCGAGTTTGCTTATG